>NZ_JAPZSR010000075.1:0-1943 GCF_027531875.1 Microcystis sp. LE19-84.1B
TTGGTTAATCAATAGAAAAACTAGAGAAGTAGAAATTTATCGTCAAGGACAGGCAGTAGAAATTTTAACTAATCCAGAGAGTTTATCGGGGGAAAATATTTTATCTCAATTTGTCTTAGAACTTGATAATATTTGGTAATTATATAATCCTATAAATATAAAAGAGAATCTATGATGACAGTAGTAGAAATTAAATTTGAATCTTGGCAACTCAGCGATGAACAATTCTTTCAACTGTGTCAGGATAACCGAGATTTACGTTTGGAACGCAATGCGAAAGGAGATTTAATTATTATGCCACCAACCGGAGGAGAAACTGGTAATTCTAACGCTGGAATCACTGCCCAATTATGGTTATGGAATAACCTACATAAATTAGGTGTAGTTTTTGATTCCTCCACGGGGTTTAAACTACCGAATGGGGCCGATCGCTCTCCCGATGCTGCTTGGATACCTTTAGAAAAATGGCAAGCTTTAACCCCACAACAAAAGGAAAGATTTTTACCTCTATCTCCCGATTTTGTCATTGAATTAATGTCTCCTAGTGATAGCCTAGAAACTACTAGGAAAAAAATGCAGGAATATTTAGATAATGGGACTCGTTTAGGTTGGTTAATCAATAGAAAAACGAGAGAAGTAGAAATTTATCGTCAAGGACAGGCAGTAGAAATTTTAACTAATCCAGAGAGTTTATCGGGGGAAAGTATTCTGCCAGAATTTAGTTTAAATCTTACTTTGATTTGGTAAATCAGAGGTAGTGATTGCCGTTTAACGCTTTGCTTTGTTGGGCATTGTCTTCATCGATAAAATACCGAACTTGAGTTTTAAGGAAGATAGTCAGAATCAAGGATTTCTGCAAGGGTAAAGGGTGATTCAATCGGGAATAAATCAGCAGAGAGAAGATACTTTCTTACAGTATCTTCTCTGGCTGCTTGGTAACAATCTATCCAGATTTCAGGAATCAATCTTCTCAGACTTGGACTCTCTTTTAATAAGCGTTGAACTTGTCGGCGTTGTTCAACAATTGTGCTGCGCCATCCTTGAGCATTTGCTTCCTTTTCAGTTAGCCAGTAAGTCAATTTAAGCAAATGTTCGGCAATGACGGTTAAGCGACTTTCTAGTTCTCGTTTTTCACTCCTTCCCATCGTTTCAATTTCTTCGATCAAATTTTCTAAGTCTAATTTTTCAAAACGATGTTCTTTGAGTAAATTAGCGGTTTCTTGTAACCATCGGTAGAAATCTTCTTGATAAAGACTTTTACCTGAGGAGACTAAAGACTTTTCGATGCTCATTTGATGATGACCTAGAAAAAGGAATTCTTAGATAATTTAGAAGCGAATCCCCGATCTCAAAAAGATTGGCAGAATATCGCAGGATTACTCCTGAAAACATCAGAGCTTTAAATTTAAGCTAAAATTGGGTAAAACATCTTCACCCGATAAATCAGTGGGATTTTCTAATATTTCTACCTCCTTTCCTTGACGATAAATTTCAACTTGCCGATTCTGCGGATCGATTAACCAGCCTAACCTTGCGCCATTTTCCCTATATTCGAGCAGTTTTTTCTGTAATTTGTCAAGACTATCGGATTCAGACCGCAATTCCACCACAAAATCGGGGCAGAGGGGAATAAATCCCTTTTTCTGCTTAGGGGTTAAAGATTCCCAGCGTTCTCGACTCACCCAAGATAGATCGGGAGAACGAATCGCCCCATTTGGTAGTATAAATCCAGTGGAAGAGTCAAACCCGACCCCTAAAGCTTCATTTTCTTCGCACCAGCGAAACAATTGTCCTGTTATGCGAAAATTACGCTGTCCTGATTCGCCACCTGTCGGGGGATTCACGATTAATTCTCCTTGAACTGTACGTTCTAATTTTAAGTCACGGTTGACCGCAGCAAGGGCTTCAAACTGTTCAAGGGTGATAGAGAGAGCGATCGCCGT
>NZ_JAPZSR010000289.1:0-7725 GCF_027531875.1 Microcystis sp. LE19-84.1B
CGCCTGTAAACAAGCCTGATAGAATGAAGGTAACATTTTAAAATTTTGAGTGGTTGTCCTAACCACTCTATTTCTTTAGGGGGTCGTTTGGCTAGACCCCCCGCTCTATCTAGCTTGTAGCCCCTCTGTCACCCCTTGAAGTCGCTAAGTATAGAAAAAGGCACCAGAAAATAAAAAACAAAACAGGAATAGAACGAGCCGGGAAAATCCCCACCCAATGAATCCAAGGATGTTTATTGTCAACAAACCTTGCTTTAAAAGTAGAAATATTTCCTAAATACTTATCCTGCTTAAGGATGCGTTTTTTTCTGACTTAAGTTGATTCATCGCTTTGATAGCCGCATAAAGCGAAGCTCCAATAATACATGATGTCATAATTCCTAGCATTGGTAAAGATATAGATAGAAACCCAAGTCGATAATTATTATTACCAGAAACTGCAAATGCTGCCATTAAAAAAGACTGGGAAGTGACATACCAGTTCATTCGATTTGCAATCAGATTGTGTTCACGATGGATCTCTTGGTCGATTAATCCGTAATACTCAATCGATTTGAGATTTTCCTCGTCATTCCACCATTTTTCTTGCTCTTGATTACCCATTAATTCATCTCCCCATATAGCTTGTTGAATTGAACTAAATCACCATCTTAAGTAGGTGTTTGGAATTAAATATAAAGATGGATCTCCTTGAAGGATTTGCTGCGACTCAATTTCCTAGAAAATTAGTTGCCCCATATTTTTCCAGTTAAATTGAATCAACAACGATTATCGAACCATTTAATTAGCACATGGCATAAAAGCAAGCTGTGACTGGGTTCTAATTCTTGGAGATGTCCATTAATTATACCGCTCCCTGCTGTCAACTCCGGCACTCATGGACAGTCTTAACGAGTAATTTAGAGAGTCAACAGCTTAGTGGTCTGTCAATCTTGAAATCGTGGATAGGGAAATACTGCCAAATTATTCGCCCCCAATCCCTCAAAATCATCTTAACAGACCAATAGAATCGCCCTTAATTTTTGTCAATTGTCGGACTCTAACTATATTCCTCCCCGACACTGAGATTAAAGAGCATTTGCAGGGATTGTAAACAGCGCTTACGCGCTTCGATATCCTGTTGGGCCCGCAGTTGTACCATGGGTTCGTGAAGGATTTTATTAACGATACCGCGGGTCATTGCTTCGATAACTTCTTGGTGTTTTTCGGCGAATTCCGTCCCCAAACGGGAGAGGGCCTTTTCTAATTCCTGTTCGCGAATATCTTCAATTTTGCTTCTTAAACAGCTAATTGTCGGGACAGTGTCCAAAGAACGCCACCAAAGCTCGAAAGCTTCTACTTCCTGCTCTAGGAGTGCCTCTGCTTCCCTGGCCATCTGACGGCGACTTTCCTGATTGGCGGCAACCACCGCTTTGAGATCATCGACGTTGAAAGCTTGCACTTGGGCCAATTCCTTTACGTCGGTGTGGACGTTGCGGGGAACAGAAATATCGATTAACATCAGCGATGTAGCAGTAATCGTCACTTCTGTCAATAAATTTTTAGTTAAAATTGGTTCCGTGGCTCCCGTACTGGTGAAGACGATATCCGATGCCGCTACGATCGCCATCATCTCTTCTAAGCCATATAGTTGCAGCGGTAGGTGAGGAAATTCACGGGCCAACTCCTCGGCCCGTCTTTGGGAGCGATTGACGATCGCAATTTGCTGAGAACCCTTAGCCAGAAGATGAGTAACTAATAATCGGGACATTTTCCCTGCCCCGATAATAGCGATTTTTTTGCTGCTGAGGTCTGTCACCTTAGCATGGGCTAACTCCACCGCCGCCGAACTGATCGATACGGCTCCCGTGCCGATGCTGGTTTCCGTGCGGACGCGTTTACCGGCAGTCATCGCTTGTTTAAACAGGCGATCGAGTAATTGGCTAATAGTATTGTACTTTTGAGCTAATTTATGGGTATTTTTAACTTGAGCGAGAATTTGCCCTTCCCCGAGGACAAGACTTTCTAAACCGGCGGATACCCGGAGCAGATGACGGACAGCATCCTGATGCAGTAGGGTAAACAGATAACGACGCAGGACATTAAGGGGAATATGTCCGATTTCAGCGAGAAACTGGGTAATTTCCACCACGCCCTTTTCCGTATCCGTAACCACGGCGTAGATCTCCAAACGGTTACAGGTGCTGATAATAGCCACCTCTTGGATGTGGGGATAACCCTTGAGGTGGGTAAGAGCGGACTCGATTTTCGCTTCCGGGATACTCAATTTTTCGCGAATTTCCACAGGGGCTGTCTTGTGACTCAAGCCCACTACAGCAATATTCATTTATGTTCTCCTACAAATGTTGCTCAGGCTACAAAAATTATTGATAAAGATCAGTGCGTTATGTCTCTAATTGTTGCAATTTAGTCCCAATCGGGATGCAAATAAAAGATGTTTGAAAAAAAACTTTATATATTTTTACCAATGGGGGCGAGGTGAGCCATACCCACCCCACCGGGTCAGAGAATTATCTCAGTTGAATGTATTTGGGTTGGTCGAACAGGTGAACGGTATCGACAAAGCGAGCGGTTTTCGATTGGGTGGAGATAACCAAGCTTTGGGTACGAGCGCCACCGTGGAAGAAGCGTACCCCTTCCATCAGGGTGCCGGGGGTGATCCCACAGGCGGCAAAGAGGACGGTTTCGCCACTGGCTAATTCTTCGCAACCGTAAACGCGATCGGGATTGGTGATCCCCATTTCTTGCAGACGAGCGATATTACCCTCGCGACTTTCACCGATTAAACCGGTTTTGACCACTTCGGGATCATAGATTAATTGTCCCTGGAAGTGACCCCCCAGACAACGCATAGCCGCCGCCGAGATTACCCCTTCCGGAGCGGCACCGATACCCATGAGAGCATGAATATTAGTTCCCGAAAAAGCGCAGGAAATAGCGGCCGATACGTCACCATCGCTGATCAGACGAACTCTGGCCCCAGCGTTGCGGATTTCTTGGATTAATTCCTTGTGACGGGGACGATCCATAACTACTACCACCAGTTCTTCGATCGAACGATTGAGACAATCGGAAAGAACTTTCAGGTTTTCCGTCGCCGATTTATTAATATCCACATGACCTTTAGCTGCTGGGGGAGCCGCTAATTTTTTCATATAAAAGTCAGGGGCAGCGAATAATCCGCCTTTTTCGGAGATCGCTAACACGGCCATAGAACCATTTTGACCGTAGGCAACCAAGTTAGTGCCTTCGCAGGGATCGACGGCGATATCGATTTCGACTAATTCGTCGGGATTACAGTATTGTTTGGCATCAACTTGGGTACAGATACCCACTTCTTCGCCAATATAGAGCATGGGAGCTTCGTCTCTTTCCCCTTCTCCGATAACGATGCGACCGCGCATATGGATTTTATTCATCCGTTCGCGCATCGCTTCCACAGCGACGTGATCGGCGATATTTTTTTCGCCTTTACCCATCCACTTCGAGGAGGCAATGGCAGCCTGTTCGACCACTTCGATAATTTCTAACCCTAGCGTACTTTCCACTCGATGATCCTCCCTACAGCTGATCTATGATTTATCTAGTGAGTTTGTTTCCTTAACAGTCAAAAGTCTATCACCAGACGGGGATCATTCTTAAGTTTTTATGCAGATCAGCTGGAGGAGACTGGTATAGCTAGGTAGTTTTTGCTGGCACTGTCGCCTCCATCTCAGTTATGGAGAGCTTGAGTGCTGATTTCGGCGTTAAACTACGGATAAATTCCAGGGGTAAACCGTCTGTATCGGCAATAAAGGTGACTTCATAGACATGATCGCCGATCATCTGTTGTTGAGGTGGCAAAAGAATGTTTAAAGGTTGATATAGATCGGCATCCTCTTGATGAGCTTGCTGAAAGTTATTTGTTAATTTTTCTAACCATTCTGGTAAATTGCTGACATTTTCTGTTAGGTCAAAAGACAAATGATAATAACCGACATAATGCTGATCACCAAAGGCATCGGGTGCAGGTTTCGGTTGGGGAATTTGGATTAATTCGATGCGTCCGTTTAACCCGGTTAGCCAACAGGCCAAAGTATAACCCGTGGTGAATCTTTCCTCTAGGGTAAAACCGAGAAGTTGATAAAAAGCGATCGCCCGATGGATATTAGCCGTCCGAATAGAAGCATGGTGCATTTTCAGTGATCAGTAATCAGTGATCAGTAATCAGTAATCAGTCAGAATTCGGGGTTGATAAGCAATCCTTCATCGCTCTGCCTCCCGATTCAGTTTTGAGGTTATCAGTTTATGTTTCTTCGTTACTTGGTATGATTCGATCTGGTGGTATAAATCGACTAAATACTTATCTGGCAAGAGACTTAATTGATTACCAAAAACCGCATCAATGTCTTTCTCTATAATGGTTTCATCCCTTATCACCTCCTCCATTGCCTAACAATTCCCGAAGAGCCGAGTTTATTAAGTGAGATTATTCACTGATAACTGATAACTGATAACTGATAACTGATAAATGATTAATCAAAAAGACGAAAATAGGGATAACGTTTGGGAACCCCCGGTTCTTTTTCCAGATCAAAGTTAATTACATCCCAACAGGCTTCATCGGGGGCATCGGGACTAAATTCTACTGGTAAACCGTAGAGACGGGGAATAATGGCTTCACCCGGTTCATTACCGCGCCAAGTAGTGTTACGTTCTAGGTAGGAACTAACTAAATCGCGATAACGGTTGGCAATAATCACTTTAGTCGCTTTAAATCCTTGAGTATAGAGGCGATCGAGTGCTTCGTGAATCTCAAAACGAATACCATCCGGGTGAGTGTGTTGACGATACCACTCACCATTCCAGAGTCGCCAATGTCGTCCTGACTGCAAGTGAACCAACTCACCCGTTTTGGGATCGGCTTCAAAAGCCCCATGGCGCGGACACAAATAGGTATCCGTCAAAGTGAGGGCGGGGATTAGCTGCCGACAATGAGGACAATGGATATCGGGGCCAAAAACAGGGTATTGTAAACTTGCATTGATCATGGAAGAACCTAAACTAAAAATTGCTATCTTTGTACCAATAATCCTATATATATTATACCCAACCAAATTGGACGGGTATTCTCTCCCGACTTTAGTGCAGATCCTCCCATGTCTTTAGATAACTTAAGATCAACTTCTAATTTCTGGCCGCTTGTCGATGTCAGTCAAGCTGCTTTTATTGCCCCTAATGCCACGGTAATGGGCGATATTTCCCTAGCTGTGGGGGTGAGTGTTTGGTATGGGGCGGTATTGCGCGCCGACGTGGAACGCATCGAAATTGGGGCTTATACTAATATCCAAGATGGGGCGATCCTACACGGAGATCCAGGCAAAATTACTATCCTTGAGGATTACGTTACCATCGGACATCGGGCGGTAATTCACGCAGCCCATATTGAACGCGGTTGTTTAATCGGCATTGGGGCAGTGATTCTCGATGGTGTGCGTGTCGGGGCGGGTAGTATTGTCGGGGCGGGTAGTATTGTGACAAAAGATATACCACCGCGATCTTTAGTGGTGGGTATTCCCGCTAAACGCGTCCGGGAAGTGTCGCCACAGGAGGCTCAAGAGTTGATCGAACACGCCGAGCGCTATGCTAAACTTGCCCTCGTTCATGGGGGAAAAGGTACTGATACTGGATTCCCAAAAGGGGCGGTTTAGGGTATAAATATAAAATGAGAATCAAGTAACAATCTTTTAAGCACTGACCGAGGAGAAGGAAATCTATGGACTGGAGAGTGTTAATCGTTTTAACCCCTTTGCTTATTGCTGGTGGCTGGGCTGTCTTCAATATCGGTGCTGCCGCTATTAGACAAGCTCAACAGTTTCTCAGCAAACAAAGTTAATAAAAGTTTATAATTCTTAGTAAAACCGACCGCCTAGGCGATCGGTTTTTAATTTTTCCTTATCTGGCGATCGCTGATGGGGGTGTGGGGTGTGGGGTGTGGGGTGTGGGGTGTGGGGAGAATAAATAAAAATAATCTCCTGAATCCTGAATCCTGAATCCTGAATCCTGAATCCTGTCTCCTGTCTCCTGACTCCTAACCTCACCAATACACTTTTTCAGCAAACCCTACCTAACCATGAAATCTAACTATCAAAATCTCATCCAAGAATTGGCTCATCTAGAAATTATCACCGATCCGGGGCAAGTGGCGAAACTTTCCTTGGACTATTATCATTTTAGTCCCATTTTAGAGGCACAACTGCAAGATAAACGGGCTGATTTAGTCATTCGTCCCCACAATAGCCAAGAAGTTATTGACATCGCTAAAACCTGCGTTAAATACCAAATTCCTTTAACAGTTAGAGGTGCGGGTACAGGTAATTATGGTCAATGTGTTCCCTTGCAGGGCGGAGTAATTTTAGACACAACCAAACTAACAAAAATTATCTCGATCGAACCGGGGACAGCGCGAGTAGAAGCGGGGGTAAAAATGGCATTTTTTGATAAACAAGCTCGCGCAATTGGTTGGGAATTAAGAATGGCTCCCTCTACCTATCGGACGGCGACAATTGGCGGTTTTATCGGGGGTGGCAGTGTGGGCATGGGTTCAATTAATTATGGACAATTGAAGGATAGGGGCAATCTGCAAGCAGTGCAGTTAGTCACCCTAGAAACAGAACCAAAAATTATCGAACTACGGGGGGATGAGGTAGAAAAAGTCAATCATGCCTACGGAACAAATGGTATTATTACCGAGTTAGAAATAGCCCTCGCTCCCTGTTATCCTTGGGCGGAATTTATCGTTACTTTTGCCGATTTTATCACCGCCGCTAAATTTGGTCAAGCTATCAGTGATAGTGATGGCATCGTTAAGAAAATGGTTAGCGTTCACTCTTGGCCAATTCCTGCTTATTTTATCGCTCTTAAGGATTATTTACCCACAGGAAAAGCAGCAGTTTTGTTAATAGTATCGAACAGCGATCGAGTGGCATTAGAGTCTTTAATTCAAGAATATAAGGGTGAACTTACTTACTATAAAACGCCAGAAGAAACCCAAAAAGGCAACAGTATCTTAGAATTTACTTGGAATCATACCACTCTCCACGCGCGTAGTTGTAACCCCAAGATAACTTATCTACAAGCTTTTTATTTTAATCTAGCCACGGTAGAGAAACTCTATAATTATTTTGGTGAGGAAATCATGATGCACCTAGAATTTTTGAAATTTCAAGGTAAAGTTATTCCCGCCGGTCTTCCCTTGCTAGAATTTACCACAGAAACTCGATTAAATGAGATTATTGCTATCTATGAACAACAGGGGGCAGCCATTGCCAATCCTCACACTTATATCATGGAAGATGGCGGCAGCAGACAGATTAATCCACTGCAATTAGAATTTAAAAAACTCGTCGATCCCTACGGATTGAACAATCCGGGTAAAATGCGAGCATGGGTTGAAGCAAGGGGGTAGGGATTCGATTCAGGCTAAATTAAACAAGATAGTTCACCGCAGCTCTCTTGGATTTGGTGGGTAAAATGTATTCTAAGATATAATCCTCCTAGAGAGGGGGTGGACGAACCACAAAGACACAAAGGACACAAAGATCGATCCTGACAGGGGGACAAGCAAGCTGAAAAGCTTATGTAGCATGGAATACAGACACAGACTCCAAAAAAAGATAAGTCATATTTACTATATATGACCTAAATAACGAAAATGATAAGTGAACTATACCGGAAAGTCTTAGA
>NZ_JAPZSR010000227.1:0-17446 GCF_027531875.1 Microcystis sp. LE19-84.1B
TTTGGCTTTTTGCGTTGTCAAGTCTAAACTTGTTGTGTCTTGAACTGCCAAAACTATTGGATGTTCTTTGATTCTTTCTACTGTACTTTTGGCCTGGGCGGCAATTAGATCTGAGGGGTGAAAATAGGGGGAATTCCAAAAGTCAGATGTGGCACTGGCGGCGGCTAGATTTCCCGAAGCTTATGGCACACTTGTACTAGGTTGGCTGCCCAAGTTTTCTACGATACTGATTAACCTTTTCTTTCTTCTGGTGTCCCCTAGGTCTGCATACTGTAATTCTTGGGCTGCCCATTTCTCCATTTTTTTGCTTACCTCCACCTTGATTCCTTCTTTCAAAACTATACCTATCAATCGTTTCCCCTTTTTTTTAGTTTCTTCTCTTTTTGTTAAGAAAGATCTGACTAATGGATAGCCTTATCAAGGGGGCAAGGGGTAGGGGTAATCCACGGCAAAAACAGCCCCTAAAACTGATTATTGACCCGGACTTGGTGCTTCTATCGGGTACTCTGGGGAAAGGGGAGTCGATTCAACTATTGGTGGTGGGGCCGGAGGTTGGAGAATATTGCGCCAGCCTCGTATTTGGGAGCGAGCCGAACTGTAAGCGGTACTTTCCGGGGATACGGATTCAGCAAGGCGAATAGCTTCCAGATAACTGCCATTATTAGCTTGGTCCGTGGCTAAAGACAAAAGCTGATAACTCCAACGTTCCAGCAATTCAGTCCGTTGCACACCCGCATCGGTTTTAGTGGAAATATTGGTAACTAAAGCAATCGCTCGGGTTAAACCTTCTGCGGTTCCCATCGCCGCTAATTGATTAGCCTGTTGGAGATTTTGACGGGCCCGCAACTCTCGGCGCCAACGACGGATATTTTGGGATGCTTCCGCGGAAAGAGTGCGACCGGGGGGAATTTGATTGGCAGTGTCGATCGCTGTGCTATAGTCTTTGAGATTGGCCAAAGCTTGAGCCTGATCTAAAATGGGTTGATCCTCCATGCGTTCAATCCGTACTTGCCAGTCGTCAATTTCCCGTTGGGCATCTCGGTATAAGGCCCGATTTTTACCAATAGCCTGCGCCTGAATAATAGCGTTACTGAGGGAATTAATATCGCCGGGGATAGCGATTTCCCGCGCCCGTTCTAAAATCGGCCGGTCTTCTATGACTTGTATTTGACGATTCCAAGAGCCAATTTCCTGCTGTGCTTGCGACCAGAGGGGATTATTACGGGGAACCTCGCCCGCTTTCGCGATAGCGGCGCTATACTGCTCGATTGTACCTGCTTGTGCTAAATCTCTAGCCTCGGACAGTATTTTTACATCCTGTACCTGTAACTGCCAGCGTTCCCTCATAGCTAGGGCCGTTTGATGGAGAGGTCGAGAAGCGTCGATTTGTTCTAGTCCCAGTATGCCGGCTTCCAATCCGTCCACCGTGCCGGCTTCCGCATCTAAGGCCGCTTCGGACAAGAGGGACCAATCGGTGACATCTTCTTTAATTTTGAGGCCTTTGGGGGTTTGGTTAGCCAAATCCCGGAGAGCTTGCCATTGCTTCCGCTCAATTAATCTTTCGGCGTATTCTTTTAGTTTATCCTCGGTTTTCCCGATTAATTTTTGGGACTCCTGATAGGCATAACTGCTGGCTTGAATTTTTCTAGCTTCTTCGATGACTTTCAACCAATTGTCGAGACCGCCCCGGGCAAAGAGATTAAAGGCATTATCTAATTTACTGCTATCTTCCCGGGCGACGGTAATTTTAGCGAGCGCTTCATTATATTTAACCGTTGCCCAATATTCGTTATTTAAGTTCAATAAATCCACTGCTAGGCGGAAAGATTGATTCCAGTTGGAAGCGCGGAGATTTTCCTCTAGTTTGCTTAATATCTCGTTGCCTTCCGTCCAAGTTCCTTGCCACTTAGCGATTCTTTCTTCAATAATTGCCGCTACTGCCATATTATTGGGGATTTGACGAGATTTAGCAATTGCTTGCTCTAAATTTCCCGCTTGATAGTCTTTTTCCGCCAAATTCAGGATATCTCGCGCCCACTCTTCCACCTGTTGATTAACTTGCGATCGCAAGGGATGGTCCTCGGGTAAAGCTTCCACTAGGGCAATTGCTGCGAGTAATCCTTCCACGGTACGACTATCGGCGGAAAGTTGAGCGCAGTAGAGACGCAGGGAGGCAGAAGCAATAGGCCAGAAGATTTTGGGGCAATTGGGCGACTTCTGCATATTTAATAACTGCCAAGTGGCGAGAAAGCCAACACCGCCAAAGACGACCACAAATAAAGCCGCCCAAACTTTCCAAGTGAAACGATGCTGGTATCGGGACCAAAAGAGAAAAAGAAAAGACTTAGTTTTCTCTGGCCAACGAGTCAGGGAGTCAATCGATTCTCGTTTGACTAGATTTTTGGTTAATTCTTTTCCTTTAAACATTCACGACTCCCTGACAGATATTTTAGATAGATTTTACCTTAATGGCGCTCATTGCCCGACTTCTCAGCAAGATTCAGCTTGTAGAGACTCGACTAATTCGATTAATTGTCTCTCGTTGGCACTATACACTTCCTGGCAAAACTCACAGATGGCTTCCGCTTGTTTATCCTTTTCGATAATGTCTTTTAATTCATCGACCCCGAGGAATTTTAAAGCTCCTAGGGCCCGTTCAAAAGAACAATCACAATCAAAACGCAGCATCTGCACAGCCGGAAAAATTTCTAGACCCATATCTCCGAGAAGTTCCTGAAAAATATCTTCTAGACCCTTTCCTGCTCGTAAAAGAGGCGTAAATCCCGTTAATTTTCGCAATCTCGACTCTAAACGAGCCACTAAGACCTCATCCCTGGCGGCCTCTTTCGAGAGAACTTGTAATAAAATTCCCCCGGCAGCCGTTACTCCTGTGGTCGTACCGACAAAAACCCCCACTTGCAAAGCGGAGGGAATTTGTTCGGACTGGTCCAGGTAGTAGGCGATATCTTCCCCCACTTCCCCAGAAACTATCTCGACGATGCTTTCTTGAAGTTCATTTCTCTCCTCACCTTTTTCTTCCCGTAAGACTCGCACATAACCCTTGTTACCCACGGCGCGACCCACATCTAATTTACCCTTAGCATTGGGGAGTAATTCCACCTGGGGACAGTCCACATAACCCCGCACCGTGCCATCGAGTCCAGCATCAACTAAAACACCGCCTAGGGGACCGTCGCCTTTAATGCGAATATTGACCCTAGAACCGGGTTTTTTTAAACTGGAAGCCAAGAGTAAAGCCGATGCCATCGTGCGACCGAGAGCGGCAGTGGCTACGTTAGATAATTTATGTCTTTGGCGAGCTTCTTCGGTTAAACGAGTGGTAATCACTCCTACTACTCTAATTCCGCCATCGGCGGCCGTGGCGCGGATTAATTTATCTGCCATACTACTTACTGTTATCCTTGGAAAACGCTGTCCCGATTTTTAGTTATTCTTTAACTAACTTAACAAAAATTATCAGACAACAATATGTTCGGCAATTTTCAACAAAGTCAGCTGCGTATCGAAATCTCGGCCAGTGAAGAGGCTATCCGGGATAGTTTACTCAAAACTGCTCATCTCCGTCAATGGCTGTGGCCGCAAATGCTCTCGCCCAATCTACCCGATAAATTAGAGGCAGGTTTGACTTTTACCTCTTGGTTAGGTTTAATTCCCGTACAACATCAGGTTTTATTAGCCAATGACCAGTGTTTACGCTTGCTTTTGAGTCAAGGTATCGATGGCTATCACGAATGGTATTGGGGTGATGGTTGGTTACAATCGCGGTTAGAAGGCATTTCCCTCCTTCCCCTCAATCTCGGTCAGACTCTCAGTTTATTAAAATTACGACTATTTCTGAGCAATCAAAAGTAAATCCCACTTTAAAAACCCAATTATGGATTGTCTCTCCCCGCTGCTCACTCTCCTACACCGGGAGATTGGCCGCACCATCCAGGTCCGGGACTATTGACAGGCTAAGAACGGGGGTCTTCACCGGACATTTGAGATAAAATCGATCTAGTTAAAAATTTAATTCCGAAACTATGTTCGACGCACTGGCCGACCGCTTAGAAGACGCATGGAAAAAATTACGAGGTCAAGATAAAATCTCCTCGGCCAATATACAAGAAACCCTCAAAGAAGTCCGGCGAGCTTTATTAGAAGCAGATGTTAACCTACAGGTAGTCAAGGGATTTATTGCTGAGGTCGAAAAACAAGCCCTCGGCGCTGAAGTTATTTCCGGAGTCAATCCTGGCCAGCAATTTATCAAAATTGTCTATGATGAATTGGTCAAAATTATGGGGGAAAGTAACGTCCCCCTAGCTCAGGCCGATAAACCCCCCACCGTAATTTTAATGGCCGGGTTGCAAGGGACGGGAAAAACCACCGCCACCGCCAAATTAGCCCTATATCTCCGCAAACAGTCCAAAAGCTGCCTGATGGTGGCTACCGATGTTTACCGTCCGGCGGCCATTGACCAATTAATCACCCTCGGTAAACAGATAAATGTTCCCGTCTTCGAGATGGGTTCTCAGGCTAATCCCGTCGATATCGCCCGTCAAGGTGTGGAAAAAGCCAAAGAATTGGGCGTAGATACGGTTATCATCGACACCGCCGGTCGTTTGCAGATAGATACCCAGATGATGGGCGAACTAGCACAAATCAAGAAAATTGTCAAGCCCGACGATACTTTATTAGTGGTGGATGCGATGACTGGTCAGGAAGCGGCCAGTCTTACCAACACTTTTCACCAACAAATCGGCATCACGGGGGCAATTCTCACCAAACTCGATGGCGATACTCGCGGTGGTGCGGCCCTATCAGTGCGGCAAATATCGGGACAACCGATTAAATTTGTTGGGGTTGGGGAAAAAGTAGAAGCTTTAGAGCCATTTTATCCCGATCGCCTTGCCAGTCGCATCCTCAATATGGGTGATGTCCTGACGCTAGTGGAAAAAGCTCAGGAACAGTTAGACCTAGAAGACGCGGCCAAAATGCAGGCCAAGATTTTAGAGGCTAAGTTTGATTTTAATGACTTCCTCAAACAGATGCGGCTGTTAAAAAATATGGGTTCCCTGGGGGGAGTCCTCAAGTTAATCCCCGGTCTGGGCAAACTGAGCGGGACAGACATCGAAAAGGGGGAAAAAGAGTTAAAACGCACGGAAGCGATGATTAATTCCATGACCACGGAGGAACGCGCTAACCCCGATTTATTGGCTAAGTCTCCTAATCGTCGTCGTCGCATTGCCAAGGGTTCGGGACATCCGGAAACAGAAGTTACCAAACTAATTGCTAATTTCACCAGAATGCGAACGATGATGCAACAGATGGGACGGGGACAAATGCCCGCTATGCCGGGGATGCCGGGGATGGGTGGCGGAATGTTTGGCGGTGGCAATCAACCGGGGTTCCGCGGTCAAGGTGGCAGCCCGAAAAAACCGAAGAAAATCAAGAAAAAGAAAGGTTTTGGCGATTTATAGAGGCTAAAAATGTTGAAATCCAGAGCTTAAACTGAGTTTTCTCCCGTCGGCTAATTTTATCTCTTTCCCCGGGACAATTTGACCGATTATCGCCCCATCTTCCCCCACTTGCTCCAGCAATTCTCTGGCACTGTCCGGGGGTAAACACAAAACTAACTCAAAGTCTTCACCGCCGTATAAAGCCCATTCTAGAGCTTTTTCGGCTCCTACATATTCTTTCAGGGTTGGATGCAGGGGAATACTCTCGATTTCGGCACCAACCCCACTACAGCGACAAATTTGCATGATGGCATCTGCTAACCCGTCACTGCTATCCATGCCCGCGATGGGAAATTGCTTGACAATTTTTTGTAAATGTGGTATGCAATCGAGTCTCGGTCGCGGCCGTTGATGAGCTTGGATTAATCGCTTTTTTTGGGCGGAATTTAAATTCCTCCCGGTTTCAGGGTGCAAGAGTAACTCTAATCCAGCCCGCGATAAACCGTGATAACCTGTAATAACGATACTATCGCCCACTGTTGCATTAAAACGTCTAATTTCTTCATTTTTTGCTACTTGTCCCAGGGCGGTGATGCTGATGTTAATCTCCGTGGCCCGACAGACATCACCACCAACGATCGCCGTCTGATATACTTGCAGACAAGAGCTAAGACCCCGATAGAGTCCTTCTAGCCAATCGATGGCTAGATTGGGAGTTAAAGCCAATCCTACCGTAATTCCCAGGGGTTCTGCCCCCATAGCCGCTAAATCGGATAAATTAGCCGCCGCCGCTCGCCAGCCCACATCTTCGGGAGAGGTGGTAAGATCGCTAAAGTGGACGTTATTAACTAAAACATCAGTGGTGACAACGAGAGAGTAACCGTCTTTGAGGGATAAAATCGCCCCATCATCACCGATAATCTCCGCAGGACAATATTTTTGCAGAATCGGTAGCAATCCCTGTTCACCCAAGTCTTTAACGGTTAAATTCATAATTTCTGGGAATTGAACGATGCAGCTTCTAAAAAGTCTTTAGTTAAGAGGATTGGCGCTGATTTTTTCGTAGGCGCGATCGATAATTCCCCGACCGCGCAAAAAGCCGGTATTAGCTCCCGGACAAAGATAGGAGAGGGTTTCCGGACTAAAACGGTCTAAAATGGCCTTTTGCGATCGCAATTGCCGCGGCCAGTGGAAAGTTTTAGCGGTCTGTAGAGGTCGCGGTTGACCCTTGGTGTCGGGGAGAAGATGACGACCGGTAAATAAAACCCCCCCGTGACGGTTCCAGTAGAGACAGGAGGAACCGGGAGAATGGCCTGGAGTCCAAAAACCGCTACAAGTGGGAGATAACTGGATTTGTTGCTGAAAAACGGTAATTTGACGGTGAGGAAGCAGATAGGCTTCCTGTTCCTGTAGAATAATCTCACAATCAAGTAAACTTTGCAGAGAATCGCTCTGTTTACCCTGACCCCCGCGATGGGTAAAAAATAAGTAACGGACTCCCTTTTCTCGGAGAAAATCCCGCTCGCTCTCCTCACAGCCAGGACAATCCACCAGAATATTACCAGTATTTTCTACAATAAGATAAGAGGTTCCCCCTAGGGTTTCCCGATTAGGCGAGAAAGCGTATAAACCTTCTAGAATTAATCGAGGGGGTTTTGTGGTTTTGCTAACCTCTAAAGGAGACGATTCGGTTTCCGATCGCATGGTTTGCCTATCCAAATCACAATCAATGCGGTTTACAATCTAGCACGATCGATGACCGGGCGGGCTGAAATTAGCCGCTTTTTATTCAAGAGAAAAGAGCCGATATGGAAATGTGGTTGTTATTAGGGATTCTTGGCGGTTTCACTTATTTTATCGTCAAGCGTAGCGTGGCCAAAATCACGACAACACCAATTTGGTTAATTTGGTTAGTCCTGATGACTCCGGCTCTTATTTGGACTGGCTGGACGTTAATCTATGGACAGGATACCCCCATGCCGGCATTTTTGCTGGTCGGTCCTTTTGTGATCTGCCCTTTTTTGTATTGGTGGCTAGTACAAAAGGGTCGAGTTACTCCCCAAGAAAGCCCCCCATCACCACTGGAAAAAGCGAATTTAGTCCTAGAAAATATTGATAATCCTGCACCTAAAAATGATTTAAAACCGATCACTGCCGAAGAGGAAAAATCCCTAAGAGATTGTTTTCCTTGGGGTATTTATTATCTGCAAAATATCGATTATCGTCCCCAAGCAATTCTCTGTCGGGGGAAATTGCGAGCGGTTCCCGAAGAAGCTTATCAAGTGATTAAAAACAATGTGGAAAAGGTTTTTGGGGATCGCTTTTTATTGCTTTTCCAAGAAAGTTTTCAGGGACAACCTTTTTTCGCTCTTGTGGCTAATCCCTGGCAGCAAAAAACAGAAACTATAGAAACTGAAAAAATTACTCGCCCCTTTCTTGCCCTGGGTTTATTGTTATTAACTCTCTTAACTACCACGGACATCGGTGCGGGATTAAGTGGCATTACCGCCCAACAATTAGAAAATAATCCTAGTTTATTATTACAAGGTTTACCCTACAGTTTAGGCTTAATTGCTATTTTAGGACTGCACGAATTCAGTCATTATTTTACAGCAGTTAAATACAAAATTAAAACTACTTTGCCCTATTTTATCCCCATTCCTTTCTTCCTCGGCACCTTCGGGGCTTTTATTCAAATGCGCTCCCCTGTACCCACCCGTAAAGCTTTATTTGATGTGGCGGTGGCCGGTCCTTTGGGGGGTATAATTATCGCTATTCCTCTACTGTTTTGGGGATTGTCCCTCTCGGAAATAGTTCCCCTAACCAATCAAAGCAGTTTATTAAATTTTCAGGCCTTAAATCCGCAGTTTTCTTTTCTCTTGTCTATCGTAGCTAAACTAGCCTTCGGCAGTGATTTAATCGCAGGAAAAGCCATCCATTTACATCCTTTAGCGGTGGCCGGTTATGTGGGAATTATCGTTACAGCCCTAAATTTAATGCCCGTGGGTCAATTGGATGGTGGTCATATTGTTCACGCCATGTATGGGCAGAAAACCGCCATAATTATCGGTCAATTAACTCGATTATTCATGTTTATTTTAGCCCTAGTGCAGCCAGATTTTTTACTCTGGGCGATTATTCTCTTATTAATGCCAGTCAGCGATCAACCTGCTTTAAATGATGTGACTGAATTGGATAATAAACGAGATTTATTAGGTCTATTTTCCCTGGCTTTGTTATTAAGTATTTTGCTACCCCTTCCCGAAGCGGTGGCCCGTTGGTGGGGGATGTAAGCGACCGCATCAATCAACCTGAGTTCTGGGAAAATTATCGGTCAGTTGGGGAATAAAATCCCCATCTCCCACGTCAATGTGAGTTCGATGATCCTCACCCTCGATCACTTTAATCCACAAAGCTGAAGGCTGACAACCGCTCACCGATCACTGATATATGGTTCTCAAGGCTAATTCTCAGGGAAAAAAGCGAGTTTCTCTGAAAGGGAAGTTAGGCAAATCTAGGTTAAAATTGCTGGCTATTCCGCTAATTTTGGCGAGTTTAGGCTGGTTATACCACGATTTACGTCAGCAGTGGCTAAAACCGGAAGCGATTTTTGTTTTGGGAGGTCATGCCGATCGAGAACGTTTTGCGGCAAAATTAGCTAAGGAATATCCCGATCTACCGATTTGGGTATCTTCCGGTAGTCCGCGACGATATGTGAAAAAGATTTTTAAAAAAGCGGGAATTCCCCTAGAACGTCTCCATCTCGATTACAATGCGCGAGATACTGTCACTAACTTTACTAGCCTAGCCGATCAACTGAAAGCCCAAGGTATTGATAGTGTCTATCTGGTCACTTCCGATAATCACATGAGAAGGGCGCGATTAGTGGGAGAAATTGTTTTTGGTAGTCGCGGAATCGTGATTAAACCGGTGACTGTTCCCTCCCAATCACCCCCCGAACCCCTAGAAAAGTCGCTCAGAGACGGTTTTAGGGCAATATTATGGATAATAACCGGTTCTACTGGGGAATTTTGGCTAAAATCCGATTCTAGTCCCCATCTCCGATCGAAATAAAATTATCTTGACAAAATTACCCACTTTATGTTAAGCAAAAACACCATTTTCGCCATCCTATTAATTTTTGTGCCGCTATCGATCGCCGGTTCCCTGTTACACTGGAGCGGAACAGTTGTTTTTATCACCGCTTGTCTAGCCATTATCCCCCTAGCGGCCTACATGGGGGAAGCCACGGAAGCGATTGCGGTGGTGGTCGGGCCAAATATTGGCGGTTTGATGAATGCCACTTTTGGCAATGCCACAGAATTAATTCTCGCCTATGTCGCTTTGCGGGAAGGTTTTATCGATGTGGTAAAAGCGACGATTACTGGCTCAATTATCGGTAATTTACTCTTAGTTATGGGATTATCGATGTTTTTAGGCGGTTTACGCTTCAAAGAACAGGAATTTCAACCGATAACCGCTCGTTTAAATGCTTCAGCCATGAATTTAGCGGTGGTGGCGATTCTTTTACCCACTGCCGTGCAATTTACCTCCACGGGAGTCGGGGAACCAGTCCTGCAACGTCTATCCGTGGCCGTGGCAGCGGTGTTAATTTTCGTCTATGGTTTAAGTCTCTTGTTTTCCATGAAAACCCACACCTATCTCTATGATGTCGGGATTGCTGGTATCGAGGAGGAAAGTGCTGGAGAAAACCCCGCAAAGCCGAAAATCTGGTTTTGGTCTTTGATTTTATTGATCGTTACCATCGCTGTGGCCGTAGAATCGGAGTTATTAGTGGCATCCCTAGAGGAGGCTACGGAACAGCTAGGTTTAACGGCACTGTTTACCGGGGTGATTCTTTTGCCTATTATCGGTAATGCGGCCGAACACGCTACGGCTGTCACCGTCGCCCTTAAGAATAAAATGGATCTATCGGTATCTGTGGCTGTCGGTTCCAGTATGCAGATCGCCCTGTTTGTGGCTCCGGTTTTGGTTATCATGGGTTATATTATCGGTCAGCCCATGGATCTAAATTTTAATCCCTTTGAGTTGGTGGCAGTGGCTGTGGCGGTGTGGTTGGCTAATTCGATTAGTAGTGATGGGCGATCGAATTGGTTGGAAGGAATGTTACTCTTAGCTACCTATGCTATCCTGGCCTTGGCTTTCTTTTTCCATCCTCTCACCGCTTAAAGTTATCCCTTGCCGATATATAGACAATGACGGACACTTTGACTTAAGGGAGTGGTAAAACTGGCAATTTCGAGGATTTTACCGCCGGCTTTCCCTAGATTCTCCTCTAAATTTAAACTATCCTCCGACGACCACTGACCACGATAGAGAATAGCGATTCCGGTCTTTTTCAGGAAAGGCAAAGCATAGTTAACACAGATATCCACATTACCTACCGCTCGCAAACAGACGATATCGTAAGCAGAGTTATGTTTAAGGTTTTTCCCGACGATTTCCGCCCGACCTAAACGAGTTTTCGTGTTATTTAACTCTAATTTGTCAATAACTTCTTCAAGAAAATTAATCTTTTTTTGGGTGGAATCTAAGAGAGTCACCGACCAATGGGGATATGCGATCGCAATTGGCACCCCCGGAAACCCGGCCCCGGTCCCCAAATCAATGACTGATAGGGATTTTGTCAATAGATCTGGCTGGGATTTTTCTAACCAAGCTAAACCCGATAAAGAATCCCAAAGATGTTTTTCCCAAAACTCCTCTGGTTGGGTAATTCGGGTGAGATTAAAACGTTGATTACCCTCTAAAATCAACTCATAAAGTTGTTGAAATCGCGCTTGTCTGGCCCCATCGGGTTGCCATTCTAGGGTTTCTTGCCAAAGGTCAAATAATTCAGGAAGGATCATTAATTCGGGTTTGCTGAAAAAGTTTGTTGGTGGGGTTAGGAGCCGGTCGTCAGGAGTCAGGAGACAGGAGATGGGGGAATGGGGAAGTGGGGAAGTGGGTAAGTGGGGAAGTGGGGAAGTGGGGAAGTGGGGAAGTGGGGAAGTGGGGAATTTCAACTAAAAACCCCAATACCCTAAAACCCTAAAACCCCAACACCCCCCGAACGCGGACGCAGTGACCACCCCAACACCCTAAAACCCCAATACCCTAAAACCTCAACTATCTGTTTTTTCACTTTTTATTTCCCTCAAATGTCCTTGTTCAATTTTCCAGTGACGGTCAGCAATAGGCAATAATTCGCCAGCATCGTGACTAACTACTAATAAAGTCCAGTGTTGTTTGAGACTAGCGAGAAGTTTAGCCAATTGACGACGCATCGACCAATCTAAACCGGCCGTAGGTTCATCGAGAAGTAACAGATTAGGCTGCCGGATTAACTGAACAGCGAGGGATAAACGACGCTGTTGACCTCCACTAAGATTGTGGGGAGAAGTATCCAGAGGAGTATTTTCTAATCCTACCTCCTTTAAGGCCGCTGTTAGGCGATCGCTTTTAATTTCTGGATGACCGAGACGCAACTCCTCAAGGATGGTTTTACCGCAAAAATGACGTTCGGGAAACTGAAAAACGATTCCTCCCAATTGTTGCAGGTGCAGCACCGTTAATTCTTGGTCGCGCCAGTGAATCGTCCCTCCTGTTTTATCGGCAAAGCCTGCTAAAATTTCCAAAAGAGTCGTTTTTCCGGAACCACTGGGGCCAACAATCAGACCTAATTCTTGGGGTGCTAATTCGAGATTAATCCCCTGTAAAATGGGATTGAGGGCAGCGGGGGGATGATAAACCACATCTTTGAGATAAAGCATTGACAGGAAAATAACTGGAAATTAAGTCTAGAAACTTGTTTCTATTGTGACAGATTTTTTCATTCGCTCAAGGAGACTTTTGACCATGGTGCTGAGGTTAGGTTTAACGAAAAAAATGGCGATCGGTGCTTCGCTGGCTGTTATGGTAGTGGTTAACTGGATTGGTCCCGGGTTGGCCGGAGATCCTTTCCGCAAAACCAATCCCCGACCGATTGGTGATAAGACCGAGGCCGCTTTTAACGCTATTTTTAAACAAGGTAATTATCTAGAGGCAAAAAAATTAATTGTTGAGGCCACAGAAAAGGAACCCCAAGAACCTTTGTCCCATGCTATGCGCGCCTCTCTTGCTTTTACTGACCAGGATTGGAACACCCTCAAAACCTACTCCGAGAAAACTAAGGAAGCGGCCAAACAAATACAGGACAGCGACCCTTTAAGGGGAAATTTGTATCTCGCGGTGGGGAGTTTTTTGGAGGGAACCTACGTTTTTCAAACCGAAGGTGCAGTATCGGCTATCCCCAGACTACAACAGGTGTTTCAGTATTTGGAAACCGCAGAAAAGGTTAATCCTACGGATCCGGAATTGAACCTGTTAAAGGGTTATATGGATTTGATTTTAGCGGTTAATCTGCCCTTTTCTAGTCCCCAAGAGGCAATTCAACGGCTAGAAACATACGGGAGTCCTGATTACTTGGTTGATCGAGGTATAGCTCTAGCTTACCGGGATTTAAAGCAGTATGATCAGGCTTTGCGGTTTATCGATAACGCTCTGAAAGCGACCCCCGATAATCCAGAATTAATGTATCTGAAGGGTCAAATCCTGAGAATTCAAGGCAATACGGATAAAAATACCGGCTCTTTGAAACTGGCATTAGATTACTTTAATAATGCCCTGAAAAAACAGGAACAACTCCCCGAATCGGTCAAAAAACAGTTAAATCGCGAACACCGTAAGGTACAGGAGGAGATTAAATCCCTAGAAAACACCGCTAATCGTTAAAAAATGCCTAAAAATAGTCAATATTTGTTTTTTTATCAGTTATCAGTTTTTGAAGGCAATAGGCAATAGGCAATAGGCAATAGGCAGCCGTCAAGGGTGCATCTCAGATTTGCAGGAATACCGACAATCAGCAATTATCAGTGACTCTTAGATGATGACAAATGTATCAGCAGCTGCGTGTAAGCATCCCACCGAAAAACTAATGCGCTCCGGGGTTTGGGGGCGGCGCCACGCCCCCAACGGGGGGTTTGGGGGGTAGAACCCCCCAAAAGCTGGGATTGAGTGGTAAAATCAGAAACAACGCCCGATTTTAGCAGGGGGGTTTCCCCGTAAAAATCCCAATTGGTAGATTTACAAAAATGAGATGCACCCGCCGTCAAATTTTGCCAAAACAGAAAATCTCCTCTTATGGTATATAAAGTAAAGGATTATTAAGCTTCGCGGAAGTTTATTAATTAAAGTTAAAAATATATTGACAAAAAAGACGGCTTGTGGTATAGGGCAGAATTTAGCCAAACCTCCTAGCTAATTTCTTGTCAAGGGTTCACCTAAGTGTAATTGGAGATTTCATGACGGCAACGACGGATAAATTGCATGGGGAGTTGATCACCTCGATCGAGCCAGACTTTAAACTGAAAGATATTATTCAAAGCATTCCCAAAGAATATTTCCAGAAAGACCCAGTTAAAGCTTGGTTTGGTGTGATTACGAATATTTTGGCGGTCATTGCGGGTTATGCAATGCTAGTTTATTCTCCCTGGTATTTACTGCCTTTAGCTTGGATTTTTACGGGTACAGCTTTAACGGGATTCTTTGTGATCGCGCATGATTGCGGTCATCGGTCTTTTTCTAATCGACCCTGGGTTAATGATCTTGTCGGTCATATTTTCCTCTTACCGCTTATCTATCCCTTCCACTGCTGGCGTTTCCTCCATGATCGCCATCATGCTAAAACTAACATGGTAACGATAGATAATGCTTGGGATCCGTGGGAATTAGAAGCTTTTAACTCGGCCAACCCCTTAGTGCGTCTCTTTTATCGCGGCATTCGCGGCCGTTTCTGGTGGCTCGGTTCGATCGCCCACTGGGCGATTCTACACTTCAACATCGAACAATTCAAGGAGAACGAACGGGAAAAAGCGCGCTTTTCGATGATTGTAGTTCTGGTTTTTGCCGCTATTTTTTTCCCAACCCTAATTTTCTACACTGGTGTCTGGGGATTGGTTAAATTTTGGGTGGTGCCTTGGTTTGTCTATCATTTTTGGATGAGTACCTTTACCCTTGTCCATCACACAGACCCCGATATTCAATTTTACTATCCCGAAGAGTGGAATCAAGCTTTAGCGCAACTAGAAGGGACAGTTCACTGTAGTTATCCCCGTTGGGTAGAAATTCTCTGTCACGATATTAATGTCCATATCCCCCATCATATCTCGACGGCGATTCCTTCCTATAACCTCCGCAAAGTTCACGCTAGTCTCCAAGAAAATTGGGGGAGTCACCTGAAAGAAACCAAGTTTTCTTGGGCATTAATGCAGCGAATCGTTGATTATTGCCATATTTTCGACTCCGAAACCGCCTACAAAACCTTTAAGGAAAGCCGCGGTTAAATCAGTTATCAGTGATCAGTTATCAGTTATCAGTTATCAGTGGGTAAGTTATCAGATTTGGCTCTTCTGGTTTCTGTGTGGAAACGGGGTCTATACTGATAGTTTCTTCAGCAAAATAGTCCTAAAAGTCTTTCCCAGTAAATATTTCACGATTCTATAAGCAAAAATTATCATACAAAGTCGAGAAGAGCCGTGACAGTATTAAATCGAAGTTTCCTAATGTCTTTTCACTGATTGCTGATTATTGTTTACTGGCCACTGTTTACTGATTACTGTTTACTGATCACTGAAAAAAGATTACCAGAAACTGCGTTTACCATTGGGCATAACTGTTAACCAATTGGTTTTTGCCAGGGCGATTTGTTCTCGAGTTACTTGGGCATCAGAGAGATTAGCCCCGCAAAGATTAGCATCTTTGAGATTAGCGTAGCGAAGATGGGCGCCAGTGAGATTAGCCCCGCGTAAATCGGCCTCTTCCAGGTCTGCATAACCGAGATAGGCATTATTTAAATTGGTATTTTTGAGAATAGCTTGACTGAGATTAACCCGGCCCAGATCCGCATTGGACAGATCCGCCCCTCGTAAATTAGCTCCTGTTAATTTGGATTGACAGAAATTGATGCCAAAAAGTTTGGCTTTGGCCAGATTGAGATTTGGTAATTCCTCTTGGGCGAAATTGCGCCGGCCGTTATTGTAAGCATCGAGAATCGCTTTTTCATCTAAGCGGGGTTTTTTCTTCAGTAGGGTTAGCTCTGTGCTGCTGCGGGCTTGACTTTTATTCAATACATTTGTATTAAACAGTGAAAAAGCCATCTGTCCCCCCAGCATATTATCTGGAGAGGCCTCTGGATTTTTATTTTTGGGACGAAATTTAGACTTGAGACGGCCAGAAACGGAGGAAGTGGCTATCGAACCTGAATCTTGTCGGGGGGGCTGGGAAGTAACCATTGGAGCGGCGATTAAACTTTGGGCTAGACTATCGGCATAAGCCGTCATGTCTAAAGCATCCATTACCTCTTGGGCGGATTTGTAGCGATGACGGACAGAGACTTCCAGCATTGTTTTCAGGACTTTAGCAAACTGGGGACTCACCTTGACTAATTTTTCCCAGAGTAATTCACCTGTATTAATATCAACTTCGATCGCTTTAGGAGATTTGCCCGTGAGTAGATAGAGACAGGTAGCTCCCACCGCATAGATATCACTAGCGTAAACGGGACGCATGGCCATCTGTTCGGGGGGGGCAAAACCCTGGGTACCCACGGCAAAGTTAGTGAGAACGGTTTGAGAATTGGCATCAGCAATGACGGTATTAACTTGATTTTTGACAGCCCCGAAGTCAATCAGAACCAATTTTCGGTCTGTTTGCCGACGAACTAGGTTAGCGGGTTTGATATCCCGATGAATTACCTTTTGCTCGTGGACATATTTCAAAATCGGCAAGAGTTCACTTAAAAACTGTTTGACTCCCGCTTCGCTAAACGGTCCGCGTTTTTTGACCTCTTGGTGCAGGTTATGACCTTTAACGTATTCTTGAACTAGATAAAACTGTTGATTATCTTCAAAATAGTCCAATAATCGGGGAATCTGCGGATGAACTCCCAGTTTGGCCAAGGTGGCCGCTTCTCGATCAAAAAGTTCCCTCGCCATGCGAAAAACATTAGCATCTTGAGAGGGAGGTTGCAGTTGTTTGACCACACAGAGGGGCTTATCTGGTAGGGACAGATCCGATGAAACAAAAGTTGCCCCGAACCCTCCTTTCCCCAAAATGCGTAGGGTTTGATAGCGGTCGTGCAGAAGAAGTTTTGAACCGCAACTCTCGCAGATTAACGCTGTCGGGGCGTTTTTCGGTTGAGTACAGTTGGGATTAAGGCAGTAGGTCATCTAGAGCCACCAATTGACCGATCTTTTTTACTAACACACCTTAACAATGCACTTTAAGAGATTCTCCCAAGGGGGGGTATCTCCCAAAGTCTAAAGCCAGAGGCCTCAGACAATCAAAGCGCCTGTAACGCCTTTTTTGTTTGACGCTCCCCGCTCTAAAAAGACGGGGATTCTTCGTTCATTGAGTCTCCGTTAGCAAGCAGGATTTCTCCAACCAACCAAGAGGGAATCTCTCCCCCCCCCACCCCCCCGATGTCGGGGGGGCAGGGGGGGTGCGTGCGCCCCACGCTACTTAATCCCTTTTGCAAGATGTTTAAAGCGGCGTTTCTATCTCGACAATCTGTATATCCACAATGAGGACAAACATGGGTTCGAGTAGATAGCGACTTTTGAACTTTTTGTCCACAATTAGAACAATTTTGAGACGTATTATGAGGTGAGACAGCTATAGTTAACTTGCCGTATTTGTCCCCAAAATACTCTAGCCATTGCCTAAAAACAGACCATCCTGCATCGGTTATCGACTTCGCTAAATGACGATTTTTGACCATGCCTTTGATATTTAAGTCTTCATACGCAATTAAGTCGTTAGACTTAACTAAACGGAGTGCCACACTTTTGACAAACTCTTCTCGTTGCCTACTTACTCTTAAATGTTTCCGAGCATATCGCTTTCTAGCCTTGTGATAATTACGAGATTGTTTTTTACCCTTACGGTAT
>NZ_JAPZSR010000479.1:0-10301 GCF_027531875.1 Microcystis sp. LE19-84.1B
ATCCTCCTGTGTTTTTTTCGATAAAGCTTCTAGATTTCTACTCAGATTATACAATAAGTTTAAGGAAGCCGATTTTAGGGGATTATTCGGTGATAATCTCTCTAATTCATCGATAGCTCTCTCTCTTGTTCCTCCTCTACCCAATAATCTTAGCCATAATGTCTCTGGGATTGCGGGTAATTGATGAATGACGACAATAGCTGTACCTAAACCCTCCGGGAGAAAATAAACCCCTTCTCCCCAATTGGGTTGTAATTGAGCCGTAAACAGGGATAAAATGCGCTCACTAGCTGTAGGAGTCAAAATCCATAACTTAGGTATCTCCTCCTCTGATATTCTCTGTTTATTTCTCTTTGCTTCTCTGTGGAAGATTTCACGGATAGCAAAGCGCTTGGATAGACAATCATTGATACCATCAAGGGTAATCCCATTGCGATAGGGTTCCAATAAACAGGGATTTTGGCATAATCTGCCTAATAGTCCTAACTGAGAGGGAATTTCAGAGATATTAGGACTAAAATACACATCAATTTCTTTAATTTCTGAGGTGACTTCTTTACTGACAACTACTGTACCGTAGGGAGAAAGAAGGGTTTCTAGGAAGTCTTTGCTAAATTTATCCCAAATAAAGCGAGTCACGGATGCAACCAGTTATCTAAATCTGTCAAAGTGTCAAAGTCTAATAAAGCGAGTCCTAAGTCTTCTAAGCGCTCCACAGGAAGGTTACGGATGGTTTCCTCAAGATTTTGCGGTATTTCCCCGAAACGTCGTTGAAGAAGTCTAATAACAAGATTGGCTTCTTGAATTCTACCCTGTTCAAGACCCTGCTGTACACCTTGCTGTAGTCCTCTTTTCAGTCCCTCTTGAACCGCTTGTTCTCTATCCTGTTGGTAAAGTGGAGCTAAACGCATAATAAACTCCCTATCCTCCTGTGTTTTTTTCGATAAAGCTTCTAGATTTCTACTCAGATTATACAATAAGTTTAAGGAAGCCGATTTTAGGGGATTATTCGGTGATAATCTCTCTAATTCATCGATAGCTCTCTCTCTTGTTCCTCCTCTACTATTTTTCTGATCGGAGACTACTGGCTACTGACTCCTAACCCTAACAACAATTTTTGATTTTTACCGGAGATATAAATAATCTTCCGGTTGCCGTTTGCCAGGCTCAGAACTAGGATAGGAAAGAACGAGGTATTAATGTAGCAAGAGAGGCTTAGACTGTGACCAATGTAGCGATCGATGTCCGATTAACCGCGACTTCTCTGTGGCAATGGCAAATATGGCAAGGATTGCCCTATCTTACCTGTAATCTCCTAGAGGACTGGTCCCACGGCTTTTTTACCCGTCATTATTACCCCCAAACCCCGGAAGCTTTTACAGAGGCTTTAGGAGCAAATGTACCGGTTTATCGGGTCAAACAGGTACATGGCGATCGCCTATTAAATCCTCAAGGGATTACTAACCCGGAAATTGTCGAAGCGGATGGAATTATCACCGATGCTTCCGGTCAAGGGATTTGGGTGGCCAGTGCTGATTGTACGCCTGTACTAATAGGCGATCGCTCTACTGGTGTTGGGGTGGCGATTCATTCTGGATGGAGAGGGACAGCCAAGGGGATAGTTGCCAAAGCAGTTAAGCAGTTATTAAAATCTGGTAGTTGTTTAGATAACCTAGTGCTGGCCCTGGGGCCGGCAATTGCCGGAGAAGTGTATCAAGTAGAGACAGAAGTTGCCGCACAAGTGGGTTTAAGTTTATTTCCCCAAGAAACCAATCCCGACCAAATTCTAGGGAATTTATTTAACCTCTCCCCCTCCCCCTTATTTGCTGACGAGGAAAAAGGGAAAGTGCGCTTAGACGTGCGACGGGTGATTTATCATCAACTACAACAGTTAGGAATTAGGGATGAACAAATTGCGATCGCTCCTTTTTGTACCTATCAACAAGAGGAGCATTTTTTCTCCTATCGTCGGGAAAAAGCCAAAAAAATCCAATGGTCCGGCATAGTTAGTCGTTAATGATTACTGCTCACTGATAACTGAAAAATCCCCCCTCTCCCATGCGTATTGTTTTTTTCGGAACCCCGACTTTTGCCGTTCCCACCCTCAAAAAATTATTAGCCAATCCCGATATAGAAGTGATTGCCGTCGTTACCCAACCGGACAAGCGCCGGGGAAGGGGTAATCAATTAATCCCCTCACCGGTGAAACAAATAGCGATAGAACAGCAAATACCAGTTTTGCAGCCCAAAAGTGTCAAAAAAAACGCTAAAACCTTAGATTTTCTCAGACAATCGCGAGCGGATGCTTTTGTGGTGGTTGCCTACGGACAAATCCTCTCCCCAGAAATTCTAGAGATGCCGCGATTAGGCTGTATTAACGTTCATGGCTCAATTTTACCGAAATATCGGGGAGCAGCCCCCGTGCAGTGGTGCATCGCTAGGGGAGAAAAAGAAACCGGCATTACCACCATGTTAATGGATGCGGGCATGGACACCGGACCGATGTTACTAAAAGCCTACAGCCCGATCGCTCTTTTTGACAATGCCGAACAGGTGGGAGCAACCCTAGGGCAAATGGGGGCGGATTTGCTCCTAGAAACCCTCTCTAAGCTCGATCGAGCAGAAATTACCCCAATTCCTCAAAATAACGACGATGCTACCTATGCCCCTTTAATTCAGAAATCTGACTACCTAATCCACTGGCAAGATTCGGGCCGGACAATTCATGATCGAGTCCGGGGTTTTTATCCTAATGCGCTGACCACTTTCCGGGGACAACCCCTAAAAGTGATGGCCACTATTCCCCTAGACGATCTGGAGCAACTGCCTCGAGAATTACAGACAAAAGACCTTTCTCATCTAAGCGGAGAAGTGGGATCGATCGTGACTCTCTGGAAAAATTTCGGGCCGGTAGTGCAGACGGGAGCGGGTTTATTATTATTAAAAGAAGTGCAATTATCGGGAAAACCACCGCGTTCTGGTGGGGATTTGGTCAATGGTTCCCGTTTAACTGTCGGTGAGATTTTCGGTCAATAGTTTTCGGGGTATGGCTTTCCTTTGCTCCTCTATGCTTCACCGGCGAAGATTTTTTTCAACTTGCGAAAGCGATCGGAATAACTTCTTAATACTTCGATTGCAAACATGGGGGTTTCCTGCACGGCAAATAAAAACTGCGGTTGATTGAGACAGGCTAATTTACAATCAGTTTTGGCGATAGCTGTGGATTCTCGCAGTTTATCCCCATGCAGGAGCGCTCCTGCTCCGAATACATCCCCTTTTTCTAGAGTTTCTATCAATTGTTCCTTGATATACATCTCCACTTCTCCGCTAAGAATACCGTACATTAACTCGCCCTCCGTGCCATCGACAAAAATAACTTCACCAGCTGGAAAAGTGCGATCGGGATGATTTTCGAGAATTTTAATCGTCTCTACGGGACTTAACATGATTTAACAATAATTTTTCGGGTTATCCCTCCCATTTTCCGATATATTGAACTCCCCGATCATCGTTTTTGTATGTAAGAATACTTGAAACTTCTCTACCTGACCAAGATTCGGTTTGACTCTCAGAAATGCTTTGTTTAATGCTTGTCGGGGAGAGAAAATTTCCCTCTTCATACCTTTATCCTCTTCCTACCCAACCCGATTTTTGAGTCTATTTTTTTCTCTCTTATCTTCCCTCAAAAACCCTATATATATGGGCGCACGGATTCCCATTATACATAAAGTCTAAAGCAAGTCTCGCCATTTGTCAAGGGGTTTCCGAAAATCTCCCCCTCTCCCCACTTCCTTGAGAAAATACCTGGTTTAAAACTGTTCGAGCGCTTTTTGGGTGATTTCTGCGATCGCTGTTAAACTGGGACTAACTGGGCCAGTATCGGTGGATAACCAGAGAAGATACTCGACGTTACCCGCAGGTCCGGTAATGGGAGACCAAGTTAAACCCCGATAGAACCATCCTAAGACTTCGGCGGCCTGTAAAACCTGAAAAATTGCCCCTGCTTGGTCTTGATGGTCGCGAACTACCCCTTTTTTACCGACTTTTTCCCGTCCCACCTCGAATTGGGGTTTGACCAATAAAATCGCCTCTCGCGGTGGATTTAATAGCGTCCACAGGGTCGGTAAAACTTTGGTCAGAGAAATAAAAGACAGATCCATAACTGCTAAATCGGCGGGTTTTTCCTGTCCGTATAACTTTTCTGGGGTTAAATAGCGAAAATTAGTTCTTTCTAGTAAAATAACTCGTTGATCCTGCCGTAAACTCCAGGCCACTTGTCCATAACCCACATCGACCCCATAAACCTGTTTTGCCCCTTTTTGCAAGAGACAATCGGTAAATCCCCCCGTGGAAATGCCCCCATCTAAACAAATGCGATCGCTGACATCGATGGCAAACAATTCTAAGGCCTTGGCTAATTTTTCGCCCCCCCTTGACAAATAGGGCAGTTTCTGCTTAACCTCGATCGCCGCTTCTGGATCGATTTCTGTGGCAGGTTTATCAATGATTTGGTGATTGACTTTCACCTCTCCAGCGCGAATTAATCGCTGTGCCTGTTGACGGGAATCACAGAGATTTTTGGCTACTAATAATAAATCTAATCTTTGTTTCGGCAAGGAAGGCCTCCCAATAATCAGCGCCTAATTCTAAAAAATACCTTATTTTTCCCCAAGCAATCCCAGAAGGAAGATTATAAGTAAACATAGGGACAAGCGGAACCCATCAGCTAAATTTTCGCTGTCATCCCGATATTTTATGGATAAAGATACTCGATTCGCCATTTTAGTCATTGGCATCCCCTTTCTAGGACTAGCTTACTGTGGCTTGATTTTTGCCGTGATGATCTATTGGCCATGGGCCCGGGAACATCCCGTGACCATGGCCACTTTTTTCGTCCTTGCTCCTTCTTTGATTTCTGGCTCTATCTGGCTGTTAGCTTCCTATAAAGCCCGCCAAAAGCAGCGTTTGGGGTTATGATTGGCAGGACTATCCCATCGCCCTCTAGAGAACAACTAATGTGGGGCAATGTGGGGGCGTGCCTTCGCCCTTCCCTAGATAGGGTTTGCGGCAAAAAGTTTTTCTTGGGGTGTGGGGTGTGGGGTTTTACCTATTTTCAGGTGGTCAATTACCTAATTTTCCAGGAAAAAGTCCCGGAATTTTCCCCCCAATCACTCCAATGGTCGGCACTTTTTGAGGGAAAAAAAGTCTAAAAACTTTATCCAACAAGGTTGTTAGATTTATTCAGCAAGCCCTAGATAACTTTTTCTGATCACCACAACTAGGGGAGAGCCTTAAAGATTAGATATTTTTCTGGTGATAGTTAGCATAAAAGGTTTCCAAGTAAGACTGATTAAATAGCCCAATCCTGCCACTAAAATAATTGTCGCCCCCGAGGTGAGATTTAAACTATAGGATAACCATAAACCAACCAAAGTAAAGACAATTCCTAAAATAATCGCTAGGATCATCATTCCCTTCATATTTTTAACAAATTGTCCACTGATAGCGGCGGGAATAGTTAACAAAGCAATTACCATAATTAATCCTACCACCTGCATGACCGCCACAATAGTTAAAGCGGTTATTCCCATTAAACCCAAATAAATTATCTCCACGGGAATATTGCGAATAATCGCAAAGGTTTCATCAAAAGATATGGCTAACAACTCTTTATAAAAGATACTAACTAAGGTTATAATTAATATATCTATGCCCGCCATTATCCATAAATCATCCCTCGGTACAGTCAAAATACTACCAAAAAGATAACTCATTAAATCAGCTTTATAACCTGGGGTTAAATCAATAAAAATTACCCCAATCGCCATACCAATTGCCCACATCACCCCGATTAAAGTATCGGCTCTCTCCCGGATGCGACGCTGTAAAAATCCCATGCCTAAAGCCGAAAAAAAGGTAAAAAATATCGCCCCCACCACAGGATTAATCCCAAAAAAATAACCGATTCCTATCCCTCCATAGGCAGCGTGAGCGATTCCCCCACTGATAAAAACCACGCGATTAACTACTACCAAAGTACCCACAATCCCACAGGCAATACTAACTAATATTCCTGCGGCGATCGCATGGCGCATAAAATCAAATTGTAAAGCCTCTAGCATAGGGTGTGGGGAAGTGGGGAAGTGGGGGAATGGGGAAGTGGGGAAGTGGGGAAGTGGGGAAGTGGGGAAGTGGGGAAGTGGGGAAGTGGGGAAGTGGGGGAATGGGGAAGTGGGGAAGTGGGGAAGTGGGGAAGTGGGGAAGTGGGGGAATGGGGAAGCTGTCTCATCACCCTATCACCCCAAAACCCTATCACCCCAAAACCCTATCACCCCAAAACCCTATCTCCTAACGACCGACTCCTGACTCCTGACAACTGATAACTGATTATTGATAACTCTCAATTACTTGACGAAAATCGCTTTTTTGTTTGACTCCGCGCATTTCTTTTACTAATTCCTGGTCCTTAAAGAATTGTACCGTGGGAGTCCCGGTTACTTGACCCATTTTGGCGATTTCTGGGTCAGCTTCGATGTCAATTTCCACAAAATAAATTTTGCCATCGTACTCATCGACCACTTTATCTAAAATCGGTTTCAGGGTTTTACAGGGGCCACAGGTGGGAGAAACATATTTTACCATTAACAAGCGATCGCCATCATGGAATAATTTCCGCAAAGCATAACCCCCAACGTGACGGGTTTTGTGAATATCAAAAGTCTCCTCCGTATCGGCCGGGGTTTCGCTAACGGTTTTCGTCTCGTAATGTTCAGAAGTGGCTGATTGACGGTATTCTTGGATTAAATTATGCTCCGATAACCATCTTTCTGCCAATAACGCCGCCATACACCCCGTACCTGCGGCGGTGATGGCCTGACGGTATTCGTGGTCCTGCACGTCTCCTGCGGCAAAAACCCCCTCGACGCTGGTAGCAACGGTCCCCGGTTTGACTTTTACATAACCCACCTCGTCTAATTCTAATTGTCCTTGGAATAGGGAAGTATTGGGAGTGTGACCGATGGCATAAAATAACCCTCTAACGGCTAATTCGCTGATTTCTCCCGTTTGCGAGTTTTTAATGCGTATTCCTGCCATTTTACTGCCTGTACCGAACACATCCACCGCTTGGGTGTGAAAATGAACGGTAACTTTCGGATTATTTAACACCCGGTCCTGCATTGCTTTCGAGGCACGCATCGCTTCCCCACGAATTAATAAATGGACGTGGGAGCCGTATTTAGTTAAATATACGGCTTCTTCGGCCGCTGAGTCACCGCCACCAATGACAGCGAGGTTTTCCTCTCTAAATATCGGTGTAGCACCGTCACAGATAGCACAAGCGGAAATCCCGTTACTCCAGAATTGGGCCTCGCTGGGTAATCCTAAGCGTTTGGCAGTGGCTCCCGTGGCGATAATAATACTATTGGCCTTAACTTCCCTGTCCGTGGAACGAATGATAAAAGGACGCTGACTTAAATCCACCGAGATAACATCTTCGGTATAGCATTGGGTCCCCCATCTTTCGGCCTGTTCCTTCATTCTTTCCATCAGCTTCGGACCGGTGATTCCTTCGGGAAAACCGGGGAAATTTTCTACTTCTGTGGTGGTCATCAATTGTCCCCCCGGAATGCCTCCCGCTTGGAAACCCTCAAACATCAAGGGTTTTAAGTTCGCACGCGCCGCATAAATCGCCGCCGTATATCCTGCGGGTCCCGAACCAATAATGACTAAATTCTCGACAGTCATAACCGTAAATGCAACTCATAACGACTACGCTTTTTATTATAACAGATAATGTCGGGTGGGTTAGACGACGATAAGTTAGATAGTTTACCTTAATATTCCTCGTCACTGACTCTACCAGTGGGTAAAGTCTGCCGCAAATTGAGATAGGGATAACAGTTTAATACGGGTATCTTGAGCGACTTTTTGGCGCATTTGAGCGGTATTATATCCCCAATCGGCTAAATATAAGCCCACATCGTTTAAATCGGCTTGTTGCTCCACTAATTCCAACGCATCGAGACGATCCTCGACAAACCACAAATTAGCGGGAGATTCCGGTAAATCAGCCAGTATTTGCTGAATAGTCAGGTATTTCGGCTGTTTGATTTCCTTGCCAATTAATCTCGCTTCTGGAAAATCAATTGCTACTTTTTGTAACAATTGCTTGACAAAACGGCTTTCTTTTGTAGTGATGATATAAACCAAAAAATCCGAGTCTAAAAGAGAGGCCAAGCGATCGATCGCAGGTTGATAAAATTGATGTAAAGCTAACCAAGACTCTAGATCCGACTCAATCCATCGATCCCGAAGACCATCGAGAGCATTTGAGAGGACTTTTTTCGCTATTTTCTCCCTTTCTAGCAGATTTTGCCGAATTAACGGCCAATTATTTAAAGCTTCCTCGTCGGGAATATCGAGAACGAGCGATCGCAACAGTAAAGGCATTTCCCAACCGGTTTCGATAACGGGACGAAGTTGCGAAAACCTCGGGAAAAAATCCTCGGGAATTATTTCCGGCCAAAGGGTTTCATAGGTGCGTTTGCTAATCTGAAAATACTCGATCATGCCATCACAAAGAACACCATCAAAATCGAGTGCTAGAATGCGGGGGGATTGATTCATAGATGCTGGTTTAATCTCAATAATGGCAGTATAGCGCAGGGAAAATTAAAAAATTGTCTGGTACATCATGCTATTAGCTATTCTTTGCTTCATCGTTGACATAACATAGCTGTCTGATGATTTCTGTAACAGAATTTTTCAATCCCTCTACATGAATCCAGCCCACATATACAGCATATACAATATTTTGATGATTGTCCTGTATATAAACATGATGAACACGATATAAATCTGAGCTTAAATAAATATAACCACTGGCATCTTTGAATTTACCCTCTAGTAATATTTTTTCTTTTAAAGGTTTCATTTTTGCCACATCTTTAGTCACTCCAGATATTTTAGCTATTCTTTCTATGGCAAGATCAACACAAGTGTTATTACTGTAACTATTGCTATGATTATAATCCTGCTGATTAAAATAAATTGTCTCTACGATATTTTTAGCCACTTTATCTGATGCTAGGTAATAGGTATGAGCATTAAGGGAATTTAAGACAACGGCAGCAATTTCTACGGAATCAAAAATATTGCCAGTCGCTTCTAGATAATAATCGCTCATTAAAATCTTGGATACATCGGTTATAGAATCAAAAAGAGGACGAATTGGATAAGCGATAATATCGGAGGAATTGATCAGATTATTCCAGAGCAAACGCTGGCCTTGATGCTGGCTAATAAATTTTTCAATTTGATCGGTATCAATGCCTAAAGTTAAATTCAAAAATGGGATCGGTGAACCCATTGTTGTCACACTAGCTAGGGAAAGTTTGCCCCATTCTTTACCGATAAGATCACGAATTTCATGAGCGGGATCTTTAGGATCAAAACGCTCGGAAAATAACAGATACCAAAGGATTACAGTACCCAAAGAATGGGCAACTATATGTAATTCTGTTTCCTGGGGATAAGCTTGAACAAGATCGATTAATTGATCGGCAATAATGCGGCGAATTTGTTTTCCTCGATCGCTGCCTAAATAGCTAAATGCGTCACCGATAAAATAAGATAAATACTCTTTTCTAAAATTTTGATAGCGAAAGGATTGCTCGGGATTAAAATTACTATTTTTCTGTTTTTGTGTCTGTAATTCTTGATCAATATCTCGCCATAATTTTTCGGTTCCTTTGAGAACATTTCCCCAAAATCATGCCTAACAGTAGGGAATCGCCCGATTTTTGCGTTTACATTCTTCTTCAATTAGTTTGATTAATTTATTGGCATAACTAGCATCTCTTGTGGCCACTCCGTGAATAAAGTAAATAAGCATAATAGATTTATCTCAATAAGCGTTGATCGGAATCTCTCACCTTCTTAATATATCCTTCTAGCTTCTAAAACCCCAAACCCCACACCCTGCCTCCAGGAAAAGCTTTTTGCCGCAAACCCTATGCGCGGAGATAGGAGTCGTCAATCAGCTAAAAAACTTTGGGGCCAGTTTACCCGGTGTTTACCGACAATGCGCGGTTGCTTACACAGACTTTTGGGAGTCCGATAAGACAGTAATTCCGAGTAAACGTCATCGAGCGGTCGGAAAAGAAACTGGTCAAACTAATCCTATTGAAAGATTAAATAATACCTTTCGACAAAGGATTTCTCGGCTGGTGAGAGAGAGTCTATCTTTCTCTAAAAAAATGGAGAATCACGTTGGGGAACCCTTTGGTATTTTATCCATG
>NZ_JAPZSR010000236.1:0-3203 GCF_027531875.1 Microcystis sp. LE19-84.1B
ATAACTGATAACTGATAACTGATAACTGATAACTGATAACTGATAACTGATAACTGATAACTGATAACTGATAACTGATAACTGATAACTGATAACTGATAACTGATAACTGATAACTGATAACTGATAACTGATAGATTAAATTACCGTCCCGTCGGGAATAGTGGCATTTTTGAAAATAACCACGATGCCGCTGCGAACATAGAAACCTAAATCTTCGCGATTAGATTCTTCCACACGATCTTTGTTAACAATTAAAACATTGGAACCAATGCGAGCATTTTTGTCCACAATTGCCCGACGAATAGTGGAACCGGAACCGATACCCACGGGAACTTTGGCATTTCCGATCAGACTTTCCCGTTCGGGGAAAGACTCATAAAAGTCGGATCCCATCAGCATTGTATCCTCGATCGTGCAGTCTTTGCCGACTCGACTACGAATCCCTAAAATCGAGTGATGGATGCGACATTCTTTGAGAATACAACCTTCAGAAATCATCGATTCTGTCACCGTACAATTGAGCATTTTTGTCGGTGGCAGATAGCGAGAACGGGTATAGATGGGGGCTTTTTCGTCGTAGAAACTAAAGGCGGGATTTGGTTGTTGGGTCAAGGCGAGATTAGACTCATAAAAGGCTTCAATCGTCCCGATATCTTCCCAGTAACCCTTAAATAAATAAGCCTGAAGATTGTAATCTTTAGCCGCCGAGGGAATGATTTCCTTGCCGAAATCGGTCTGTTCTTTATTGGCATCGAGCAGATCGATTAAAACATTCTTTTTAAAGACATAAATTCCCATGGAAGCGATGTAGGGACTTTGACGGGCTTGGTCAGGACTTAAGCCTAAAATCGTCGTATCTACCCGCATTCTTTCCAATTCTGCCCCTTTGGGTTTCTCATAAAAATCGACAATGCGCCCCGAATCATTAATTTTCATCACCCCAAAAGCGGAGGCGCGACGTTCATCGATGGGAACCACCGATAAAGTGATATCGGCGTTGGTTTCCCGATGGCGTTCGATGAACTTACTGTAGTCCATGCGATAGAGATGATCTCCGGAGAGAATTAGATATTCATCGATATCCCAATCCTTCATCGTCCAGATATATTGTCGTACTGCGTCGGCCGTGCCTTGGAACCATTGAGGATTTTCCATGGTTTGTTGAGCGGCCAAAACTTCCACGAAACCATCGCTAAAACCCGTAAAATTATAGGTACGATTGAGGTGACGATTGAGAGAAGCGGAATTAAATTGCGTCAACACATAGATTTTGTCAATCTGGGAGTTAATACAATTGCTGACGGGAATATCGATTAAGCGATATTTTCCCGCTAGGGGGACGGCAGGTTTTGCCCGCAGTTTCGTTAACGGATAAAGGCGAGTTCCGGCCCCGCCACCCAAAATAATAGCTAATACTTTTTTCACGCGCGTAACCCTCGCGATTGGCTGTTTCCTTCTCAAAGTAAGTGTAGGATGATAGCGCACCTTATTGATAGAGGGGAAACAAAAATCTAGATCTAAAAGTCATCAAGAGGGAATTGATCGGAGTCTTTGGGGATAAATTGGCTAAAATCATGAATTTTTGGGCTAAATCATTAATATTCACCTTTTTTCTCCCTTTACCGTACCTAATGCCCCCTACGGTGACGGGCGATCGCTGTTCTTGGTTAGCCCAAGGTTCCGATGTACAGACTTTCGGCAAACAGGGCCAGAGCGGGAAAGCTGGCAAGGTCGGCAGCCAAGGCAAAAATAGTGACAGTTTAACCCTTTTTCTCGATGGTTCTCCCCTAAAACTCGATATTTCGGGACAAAAAGGGGTCGATGGTGAAAATGGCAGCAACGGCAGCGATGGCAACTGTAGCGGTCAACCTAGCAACGTCACCAGAAATCTCCAGGCGGCCGGTGGTGGTAACGGTGGCAATGGGGGTGATGGGGGTGATGGGGGCAATGGCGGCGCTTTAACCCTCTATGTCACTAATTTAGATTTTTTAAGACAAGTAACGGTCAATGCGGCCGGAGGCGCCGGGGGTTTTGGGGGTCAAGGAGGTCAGGGGGGCAAGGGTTGTCGCTGTTCCCAACCTTTCTGGACAATTCAAACCTGCAGCGGTAGGCCGGGTGATGCCAATTATAGCTGTACCACCAGAGAATTTAGCTGTCAGGATGGTCTGGATGGGGCGACGGGTAATAGTGGTCGTAACGGTCGCGGGGGACGTTTAGGACAGTTAACTTTAATTCAAATCGATCGCCCTTTAACTGCCGACCAACCGAGCGCAACTGTTCCCCTGTCGGAGTTAAAAGAACGGGGTTATATTCTATCTAAAAATAGTTGGGAAACTCGCACCGGGGCAATGTCTTTATTTTCCCCCGGTTCCCTGATCGATGATCAATATCGGATTTTATTAGATCGATCGGAACGTTCTTTTATTTTAATTTGGAATGCCCCCCAAGAGTTTAACCGGTTTGCTAATCAGCGTTTTACTTTAACCCTCGATGATCAAAAGGAAATGAAGGTAACTGTCCCCAGTGAACTCTGGATCGAGGGAACCACTCAAAAACGCAATAATGTTACGGAATTTGTCGTCTATAATGCTGTTTTTGAACGAGATGTCACTCAATTAGAAGCAAAAGGTATTACAGGAAATGGTACTGATTTAAGGCTTTTTCTCGAAGATAAAGCTTCCCAATCGAATTTAATTGGCACTAAATTTAAACTGCGTTATCGCATCACCCGTTGGCAAGCAGACGACCTGCAAACCAGTCCCAGAACTGATTTTGTCACTCGCTATGAAGGAGATATGCCTGCTAATTTAGTCCGACAGGACGGCAATCAATTTATTCTGGATATCGGTCAATTACCCTTACCTGTGGAATCTTTGCGATCGGGTACTGGGGTAGAAATCGAGTTACTTGCTACTCGTTCTTTTGCTGGTTATTCCAAAGAACAAAAAATCGTCATCCGCGACACGATTAAAGGGGCAAATATGCCACGGAGATAAGTCAAAAAAGTCCCCTTCTCCTTTCTCCGGTGCAGTGTTAACCAGTAATTTAGATAGTCAACTTAAGTAGCTGGTTATAATTAAATTAAAAATAGATTTTAGGTTCGATCCCCCCTTAGTCCTAGGGTTGATTCATAGTAGGGTTGATTCATGAATCAACCCTACCCTTAGTCCCCCCTTGATAAGGGTGGTGTCTGATAATTT
>NZ_JAPZSR010000344.1:0-1118 GCF_027531875.1 Microcystis sp. LE19-84.1B
GAGATGACTACAGCCTTATCATCGGAGTCAGCCATGGCAATTTGGCCGCTATTATTGATGGTAAAGGCGGAGATACCGTCGCCATCGAGGTTAGGATTACCTGCGGTGATATTGTAGGGTTAAGGGGTTATTATCGGCATCAGTAGCGTTAATTGTGCCGACAACTGTACCGTTAGGACTGGTTTGAGAAATGTTAAAGACAGCATCATTAACCAGTAAAATAATTTTATTGCTTAAAGGGATTAATAATAGTTAATTTTTTATCAACAATTAAACCATCTTGCATATCTTCTGAATACAAAATATTTGCATCAGAAAATAAAGCACAAGCAATCACTAAACTATCCCAAAATGATAGATGGTATTGAGTTCTCAGATTAGATGCAGATTCAAAAATATCAAGATTAAATGAGATAACTTGATATTTTCTATAAAAGGAAACAATTAATTTAAACAATTGTTTTTCATCAAGCTTATGCTTTTTAAGTAAATTACAAGAAACCTCATTAACTATTTGGGTACTGATAATGATGGACTTTTCTTTAATTAATTGTTTTGCCAATATTCTTTTACTTTCTTCTTTTTTATCAGTGGAAAAAGCATAAAGCCAAATATTAGAATCAACAAAACAACTATGATTTTTAAGTTCTGCCATAAATTTCTTCTCGTTTCATAAATTCTAAATTATCAACCTCTATAGGATTTTCCAACAGGTATTCAATCATATCAATTTCAGGTTCACTTTGATTGAGTTGATTTTGAGCTTTAAATGCGGCAATAAGTACCTGTATCTGCTGAATTTGTTCAGGTTTAAGTCCAGTTACATTAATGTTTTTAATCATGGCTACCTTGGAATGATTTTTACTTTAATTATACTAATTACACGCTCTCACAATCATGATCTTCCTTTTTTACATCTTTGACTAAAATTATCGGTGTTAAAGATGGTACAGAGTCGATAGGGAATCCACCCGAACCTTAGTTCGAGTTAGATAAAGTTGATAAGTAAGCGAATAGTCGAGAAAACTGCCTCTAAAGACACCAAAACTATTAATCAAGCTTGGATGTCAGAAAATTTAGCACTGGTTAGGGATAATGCTTAGATTGTAGAGGCGAAT
>NZ_JAPZSR010000045.1:0-17062 GCF_027531875.1 Microcystis sp. LE19-84.1B
TTCTTAACCAGAGAGTTGCTTCTGTTGGGGGTAATTGATGGATAACGGTGATTGCCGTGCGTAAAGAGGGAGCTAAAAAATAGATACCTTTCCCCCAATTCTCCTCATCTAATTTAGCTCCGAATCCTTCTAACAGTTGCGCGGAAGCGGTGGGAGTCAAAATCCAGAGACGGGGGATTTCCCCATCGTTAACATTCGTTTTCTGACGATTTGCTTGACGATTAATTTCCCCTTCCACTTGCAACAATTTTAACAGACAAGTTCTAATTTCTGTAGGGGTGACAGGATTGCGAAAGGGTTCAAATAAACAGGGATTAATCGCCATTTTTCCCAGTAATCCCAGCAGCTCTCTAGGATTATTATCGAGAATCTGGGGTGAAAACCAGACATCGATTTCTCGTACTTCTCCGCGTACAACCCGTGCCGATTTTACCTCTCCCAGAGAAGATAATAATTCTTCGAGATAATCTTTGGCAAACTGGTCATGAATAAATCTAGTCATAGGTTTATCTAACATGATTTAATAACTTATCTCGTAATTGCTTAATCCGATCACGATATTTAGCTGCTGACTCGAATTCTAGATTTTTCGCCGCTTCTTTCATTTGCGCTTCTAGTTGTTGAATTAACTCGGGAATTTGTTCCAAAGAAAGCTCTTCTATATTCTCACAAACCTGCTCTAATTGTTGGGAATTTAGGCGACGGGAAATATCCAGAAAAGCCAAAATTGAATTACTTGACCTTTTAACAATCGGTTGCGGAATAATCCCATGTTTCTGATTATACTCCTGTTGAATAGCGCGTCGTCTCTTGGTTTCTTCGATCGCATTAATCATACTATCGGTGAGATTATCTCCGTAAAGAATTGCCTGACCGCGAATATGACGAGCAGCCCGGCCGATAGTTTGAATTAAAGAGCGAGTAGCCCTTAAAAATCCTTCCTTATCTGCGTCTAAAATCGCCACTAAAGACACTTCCGGCAGGTCTAACCCCTCGCGAAGCAAATTCACCCCGATCAGCACGTCAAAGACCCCTTCTCGCAGGTCTTGGATAATTTCAATCCGTTGAATTGATTGAATTTCTGAATGTAGATATCTAACTTTAATTCCCCTTTCTTGCAAGTATTCGGTTAAATCTTCCGCCATGCGTTTAGTTAAAGTGGTAATCAAAACCCGTTCATTTAAACGCACTCGCTCCTTAATTTCCCCTAATAAATCATCCACTTGTCCCTCGGTTGGTCGCACAAAAATCTCAGGGTCTAAAACTCCCGTCGGTCGGATAATTTGTTCAACAATGCGATTTTCTGACTGTTCTAATTCCCAATCTCCCGGAGTGGCCGAAACAAAAATACATTGATTAACTTTCTGCCAAAATTCTTCCGACTTCAAAGGACGATTATCCGCAGCACTGGGTAAACGAAACCCGTGATCGATCAAAACTTTTTTTCGTGATTGATCGCCATTATACATCCCGCGAATTTGCGGCACACTAACATGAGATTCATCCACAACTAATAACCAATCTTGGGGAAAATAATCCACCAAACATTCCGGCGGTTCCCCCGCTAATCTACCCGCTAAATGCCGCGAATAATTTTCTACGCCATTACAATAACCCACTTCCTGCAACATTTCTAAATCATAACGAGTCCGCTGATCCAAACGTTGCGCTTCCAGTAATTTGCCCGCTTTTTCTAACTCCAATAAACGGTTATCTAACTCGGTTTTAATATCCCGACAAGCCACCTCTAAACGCTCCTCCGGGGTAACAAAGTGACGGGCCGGATAAATACTAATTCGCTCTAATTTTTGCAAAACTTCCCCCGTCAGGGGATCGAGATAACGAATACTTTCAATCTCATCGCCAAAAAAATCAATTTTAATAACCCGATCCTCGTAAGCGGGAACAATTTCCAAAATATCGCCCTTCAGACGAAAACGACCGCGAGTTAACTCTAAATCATTGCGATTGTACTGCACTGACACCAAGGACCGTAATAATTGCCTTTGGTCGAACTCTTGACCAACTGTTAAGGAAATCGCCGCTTTCAGGTATTCCGCGGGCATTCCCAAACCATAAATACAACTAATGGAAGCGACTACGATCACATCCCTGCGTTCAAACAGCGAGCGCGTGGCTGAATGGCGCAGCATATCGATCTCATCATTAATCGAAGAACTCTTTTCGATGTAGGTATCGCTGACAGGAATATAAGCCTCCGGTTGATAGTAGTCGTAATAGCTGATAAAGTATTCCACGGCGTTATTGGGGAAAAATTGCCGCAATTCGTTGCATAATTGGGCGGCTAGGGTCTTATTATGGGCAAGAACGAGGGTAGGCCTGCCAATTTTCTCGATGACGGCGGCAATGGTGAAGGTTTTGCCGGTGCCGGTTGCCCCTAGGAGGGTTTGGAAACGATGCCGGTTTTGCAGGGAATCTACCAATTGATCGATCGCTGCCGGTTGATCCCCGGTGGGTTGAAAGGGTGCTTGTAGTTGAAAAGCGGACATTAGCGGCTAGGTGTAGAGAACAGGCAAAATAAATTATCAATCAAATTACCAACACTTATAGGGTTTTGGGAAAGAAAGATGTATCTTAATATTAGAGAGGATTTTAAAAAAAGATTAAAAGTCTTCGAGAATACCCTAAACTTAAATCTTATCGTTTCCCCGAAGCTATTAACGGAAAGGAGTATCAGGTTATGACGGTGGAAAATCTAGAAACGAACGGGACTCAAACCCCAGCAACCACAGAAGAAAAGACCAGCAGCCCACGCGGTAAAGCTACTACGGCTAAAACCGCCAAAGATAAAGAAGTGGTCGCCCTTTCGGTGAAAAACAACGCTGAATCGGCTTCCAAAGCCTTAAAATTCTATCAACCTGAACATCGCTTACCCGAAAATCGTCCTGTTGGTACTAGCCATCTTCACTTCACGGAAGATGAAATGTTACCCGGGAGCCGTCCCGTGGAAGTTAGCCATCTGAAAATTGTTAGTACCTATTCTTCCGTCGGTGGATTGCGTCCTGTCGGCTCTAGTGGTATGGAAGTCAGTAGCACTCTAGCGATTTCTGGCAATCGTCCGATCGCTCTTAGTCATCTGCACATTAGCGAAACCTATACAGTCATGGGTAATCGTCCCGTTGCTTCCAATGAAATCGATGATCCCGAAACTTTAATGGGATTTTTGGATTAATTGTTTTGTTGATCAAGACAGATTTTTTCCCTGTCCCGGACGGGGAATTTATTTTTTCTAGCCCACCGTTTTTAATCCCGATGCTGTTTAAGCAAAAATTTTTCTTAATTGTCTCGTTTCTAATAGTGGTTTTTTGCGGTTTCGGATTATTAAATTTTACCTACGATGCTTCAGTTTTAGCGCAAGGGGAATATTATCAGATTCGATCGCTTCATAGTCGCGATGGTATCGGTAAATTTTATCTAGGACGGGAAATCGCTAAAGTTATGGGACACCAAGAAATGTTATGGTTAGAACGTCCTAGTCGCCGGTTCACGGAAAAACCCGATGATCTGATCACCGCACTACATTTAAAACCCACAGACCTAGTGGCAGATATCGGCGCGGGGACAGGTTATTTTAGTTTTCCTATGGCGAATTTAGTAGAACAAGTTTTCGCTGTCGATGTGCAACCGGAAATGTTAGGGGCAATTGATTTTTTAGCCAAGGAAAATCAAGTGAAGAATATAACCACAATTCTCGCCACAGAAACCGATCCCAAATTGCCTATAAATGCGATCGATTTAGCTTTAATGGTCGATGCTTATCACGAGTTTTCCTCTCCCCGCGAGATGATGGAGAATCTGGTCAAATCCTTAAAACCCGATGGTAGGGTGGTATTAGTAGAATACCGTCGTGAAAATCCCCTGATTCCCATCAAGGCCCTTCATAAAATGACCCGCAGACAGGTAGAAAAAGAAATGGCCGCTATCGGTTTACTGCCAGAAGAAATCATCGAGACTTTGCCCCAACAACATTTAATGATTTTCCAAAAGGCTGGTTCTTCGGGTTAATTTTATCGTTCAGCTTGGGTATCATAAGATTATCTAGGCAAAGAGGTAGATAAAAATGGATATCGACGATCGAGTAGATTCTCTCTATAAACTAGCCAGAAATTATCCAGATAATCGGGAGTTACAAGAAGCTGTTGCTGTAATTAAGTCCCTGCGAAGCTCTCAAGGACAATATAAACGATGGAATCAGCAATATCGAGATGATAACAGTCATTTAAAAGACCAAATTGTTGAAATATCTGCCACTAATGTTGACCTGCAAAAAGAATTAGATTCTTTAACTTCAGAAATGCGGAATTTAACTGAAGAAAAAGCCAAAATTACGGCGGAGAGAGAGAAAGTTATTGCTGAATTAAAGCAGATCGAAATGGAAGTAAAAGTGGCGGCCCATAATGTCCGTAGTACCAAGTCTGTATATGGAAAGCTAACTATTTTATGGACTTTAGTGAAATCTCTATTTCTCGATGATAACTGGGAAGATTTTGGTTCGATCGATAATAACTTGCCCTCCGATCCTGACCGGCCACAAATGGGGAGTGGTCAGTCAAATATCAACAAATCTTTGCTAGATAAATAAATCAGTTAAGGAGTAAAATCAATCATGTCTAGAATCAGTAAATTAATTGCTAACCTAGAAGATTTGCACCAGCAGGATCTAAAAAATGCCGCCCAAGTTTACGGAATTACGGCCACTTTGACTGTCCGCTTGCAAGAAGTTTTAAATAGTTTAAGCGATCATAATTTGAATATTGCCCATAAGTCTTTGCCTGAAGGAAATTTAACTAAAGATGATATTATCTCCCTTTACGGTAACTATAATAATGCCTATAAAGCCTATAAAGAAGCCTACAATATTAAATGCTCAAAGGGATGGGAGGCATTTTTGCAAGCGATTCATGGTTTAAAACCTCCCGGTCTTTCTCTTAGTTTAGAGCAGCGCGTCGAACAGTTAGAGACAACGGTAAAAACCTTAGTGGAAATTCTCCTCGATAAAACTTAACTCCAACTGAACTTAATCCGCGGGACTTTGTTTTTGGATTAACACCTCACCAGCGATTAAACGTTGGGCTGCCGACAGTAACACATCCTCAATATAGGGCTTGACAAAATAACCTTTTGCCCCTTTAGCAGCGGCGAGATGCTGCATTTTTTGCGACCCTCGCGAGGTAATCATCGCCACTGGTATCCCCTGAAGTTGTTCATCCTCTTGCAGACGAGAGAGCAATTCTAACCCATTCAGGCGAGGCATTTCGATATCGCAGAGAATCAGATCACAAGCTAATCCGGCCCGTAATTTTTCCCATGCTTCTAAACCGTCCCGGGCCTGTTCGATGCGATAACCAGCTTTACCCAAAGAAATCGCTAACATTTCCCGCACCATTACCGAATCATCGACAATCAAGACCCGAGGAGGGGATTGCGCCCAAAAATTAGGGTGATGACTGTCAATAATCGTTGTATCGGGGGATAAAGGCTGATTAGGAGTCGCTTTAATACTATTAGCTAGTAACACTTCCCCCGCAATCATTCTTTCAGCTGCCGAGAGTAAATCTCTTTCCGTGTAGGGCTTGGTAAAATAACCACTAGCCCCTAATGTCGCCGCCACCTGACGATGACGTTCCGCTCCTCGGGAAGTCAATAAAGCCACGGGAATCGACGCTAATCGGGGGTCTTTTTGCAAATTATACAGTAATTCTAGGCCATTCATGCGGGGCATCTCGATATCGCAGAAAACGATATCACAGGGCAAACCGCCGCGTAATTTTTCCCAAGCTTCTTGACCATCCCGGGCCTGTTCCACACGATAACCGGCTTTACTAAAGCTTAAAGAGAGCAATTCGCGGACAGTAATCGAATCATCGACAATCAGAACTATAGCCCCCGATTTTTGGCTAGTTTCCACCGCTACAGGGGGGAGAGGTTGGTGCCAAGGACTACCGTTATCGGCACGCAGACGACCCCTGGCGATGTCGATTAACTCTAACACATCGCCGATCGGCATCACCGTACCATCGCCCAAAACCGTCGCCCCAGCAATCCCAGCCGTTTTCGGAATCGGTCCTTCGATCTGTTTGATGACGATTTCCAGTTCACCGATCACTTGATCCACCTGTACCGCGAGGAGATTATTACCACCGCGCAGGATCACGATCGAAAAAGAGTCTTCCTCCTGTTTGCCGGTGTAAAAACTACCGCGACTTAGTTGCCGATTGTAGGAAAGCAATTCGCTCAAGGGTTGGAAGGGTAGTAAAGTATTTTGCCAGAAAACGCAGCGCCGTCCCTCCCGATCGATTTGGATATCGCTGGCCCGGAAATCCTTCATATCTTCCACTCCGTCCATGGAGAAACCGATGCGCGCATGATTACTAACACAACAGAGGGCCTTACAGATAGTCAGGGTTAGGGGTAAACGGAGCGTAAAAGTGCTTCCTTTGCCCAGTACCGAGTCAATAGTAACAGTCCCGCGCACATCGATTAAACTGGTCCGCACCACATCTAAACCCACCCCACGACCGGAAAAATCATCGGCCTGATCTTTGGTACTAAAACCGGGGTGAAAGAGGAGTTCATAGACTTCTTGGGGACTGAGGTGTTCAGCTTCCTGAGCGCCGATCAGGCCTTTTTCGATCGCCTTGCCTTTCACCTGATCAGCATCAATACCGGCCCCATCATCACTAACGGTGATCACGGTTTGATTACCCTGTAGGAATGCCCCCACAGAGATGGTACCGAGGGCGGGTTTCCCTTTGGCCAGGCGTTCTTGGGGTGATTCAATGCCGTGGGTGATCGCATTGTTGACCAAATGGGTCATGGGACTATTCAGATGTTCGAGGATCATCTTATCGATGAGAACATCACCCCCTTCCACTTTTAATTTGGCTTGTTTATCGAGTTTCAGGGAAATATCGCGAATTGCCCGGGGTAGGCGATCGGCAGTTTGACTAAAGGGAACCATGCGCGATTTGGTCATCCCTTCCTGTAGTTGAGTGGTGGCCTGTCGCAGACTGTGCGTCACCTGATCGGTTTCATCGACGACAAATTGAAGATCAGAGGCCGATTCTCGCACTCGTACGATCAATTCGATCATCTCTTGGGATAATAAATGGAAATCGGTAAAACGGTCGATCTCTAGGGCATCTAGTTGACCGGCCATGGCCGAATCCCCCTGATTTTCTCCCTGAACTCTACCGTAACCGATGGCACCACCGTAATTGCGACTAGCCAGTAAAGCCCCTTCTAGGAGGCTTCTTTCATAGAGATCCTGCATCCGAATGCCCACATCCCCCAGATGTTGGACGCAGGTTAGCAAATTATCTAAAAAGAGACGCAGGCGATCCTGTTCCTCTTCCAGGCGATTGCGTTTAACCACCAGTTCCCCGATCAGATTGCTGAGGTTATCCAATTGTTTGATCGGCACCCGCATCGTCTGTTCAAAAGCTTTACTGACAAGGGGACGCAGGTTTTTTGACCCGACTGGTGAACTGACACTGGCCGCCGGATTTGCTGCCATCACCTGATTGGTTTCTTCGAGGAGTTTTTCTAAATCCTTGAATTCATCCTCTAGGAGGCTTTCTGGCGCAATTTCCAGTGATTCTAACCCTGTCAGAGGTTCCACCGCCGCCACCAGGTCCACTGCTGGGGATTCCCAGAGAAGGACCCCTAGGGATTCAAAGATGTCTGGTAGTGGCGGTTGCGCCGGTGGCGTGGGTTTTTCCAGAAAAGCTTCTAAGTCTTCGAGGCTGTCGTAAAAATTAGGGTGGCTGATGGCTATAATTGCTTCTGAGTCTGCATCTGCTGCATCTTCTAGCAGCAGAGATGCGAGATCATCCCCATCTTCCAGTTCCGCCTTGGCAGCCGGCTCACGGGTAGAATAAAGATTATTAGTCGGGGCATCTTTCCAATTGATGCTATCGCCAAACAGTTCCTCTAATTCCCTTTCCGAGGTCAAGGAAGACGGGGTTTGGCTAAGAGAGTCCCCAGATCTGGCTGCTGGAGAGGGACTCTGCTCCAATAAAAAGCTGAGTTCGTCTAGAGCCTCATTACCGTCGGCGTCTTTGTCTTCTAAACTCTCTAACAACTGTTCGATATCTTCGTTAAAGAGATGATCCGAGTCGGGTTTCATCATGATTTGCTTCCTGCCAAGTCTTCCTTTTTGGTTAACCAATACGGTCTCTCTAGCTTCAGATTACCCAGAATTTTACTCGATAACTCTATCCTTTAGCAATTTTTTTATGGCTAATCAAACTCTTGGACTCGATCAACAATTTTACTCCTATTATCAATCTATCTGTCTGCGAGAATCTCCGATTTTAGCTCAATTACGTCAAGAAACTGCCTCTCAACCCCTGGCAGTCATGCAGATTGCCCCCGAACAAGGTCAGTTTCTGGCTTTTTTGGTACAGGTGATCGGGGCGAAAAAAGCCCTAGAAATAGGGGTTTTTACTGGTTATAGTTCTCTAGTGGTGGCCTTAGCTTTACCCCCAGAAGGCAAGCTCATCGCCTGTGATCTGAGCGAAGAATATACCAGTATAGCCCGTCGTTATTGGCAGCAGGCCGGTGTCGCTGATAAAATCGATTTAAGAATTGCTCCGGCCCTGGAGACTTTAGATCAATTAATCGCCGGGGGAGAAGGTAATAGTTTTGATTTTGTCTTTATCGATGCCGATAAAAGTAATTATGATCCCTACTACGAACGGGCTTTACAATTGGTCAGAAAGGGCGGAATTATCGCTATCGATAATGTTTTTTGGTCGGGACGGGTAGCGGCGGCCGATAGCACCGATAATCGCACCAAAATTATCCGTTCCCTTAATGCCAAAATTCAGCAGGATGAACGGGTAAATATCAGTATTATTCCCATTGGTGATGGTTTGACCCTGGCCATGAAAAAGTGAAGAAGCTAAGGGGTATTAGAAAAGCTTTTGCTCTTGCGGAAACCACCCAGGACAACGCTACATCCTTTAAGCTCCTTAACGACAGCACTAAGTTATCAGTTCAACGGAGAGGGTGGGATTTGAACCCACGTTAGGTGTGACCCTAAAGCAGATTTCGAGTCTGCCGCATTCAACCACTCTGCCACCTCTCCACAGGGTTTGAGTCTGGATTATTATTTTAACAGATTACTTGCCCTAGGATTGATTTTTTTTATGAATCAAGCTCCTTTTCTTCCAGTTAACCATCCCCGGCCTAACTTTCTCGACCGGTTAGGGAGTCTCTGGAAATTTTCCCGTCCCCATACGATTATCGGCACTTCTTTAAGTGTTTTAAGTCTGTATTTAATTGCTTTAGGCAATATTAGCGATTTTTTTAGCCATTGGTCGGTTTTATTGCTCACTTGGACTGCTTGTCTTGCGGGTAATGTCTATATCGTCGGTTTAAATCAGTTGGAAGACATCGACATCGATAAAATCAATAAACCCCATCTTCCCCTAGCCAAGGGCGAATTTTCTCGGTTGACAGGAGGGTTAATCGTGGTTTTAAGCGGTATTTTAGCAATTATACTGGCTTTTATCGGTGGTTTTTGGCTTTTGATCACCGTAGGCATTAGTTTACTCATCGGTACTGCCTATTCCTTGCCACCAGTGCGTTTAAAACGCTTTCCCCTCTGGGCAGCCTTCTGTATTTTTACCGTCCGGGGTGTCATCGTTAATTTAGGTCTTTTTCGCCACTACAACACAGTTATCAATCAAAATCAGTCTATCTATCCCTCAGTCTGGGTTTTAACAGCTTTTGTTCTTGTTTTCACTGTTGCGATCGCTATTTTCAAGGATGTTCCTGACCTAGAAGGCGATCGCATTTACCAAATTACCACTTTTACCCTGCTGCTCGGTCCAGAAAAAATCTTAATAATTTCCCTCTTGACAATTTCGCTATGTTATGCAGGGATGATTGCCGTCGGCCTCTTGGGGATAACAGGAATTAATTCTCCTCTGGCCATTGTCGCCCATCTGCTCCTACTTCTTCTTCTTTGGTGGCGTAGTCGCAGGGTAAATTTAGAAGATAAAAGCGAAATCAGCCAATTCTACCAATTTATTTGGAAATTATTCTTCCTAGAATACCTGATATTTCCCCTTGCTTGTTTAATATGAAAATATCTCCTTTTTTAGCGGCCATTCCCTTACTTTTGCTAGGTGGTACAAGCGCACCTAGTCAAGAAACTATCAATCCGCAATTATTAACCGGCAACCTTCGTTTAACCCTGAAAAATGGTGTTTGGAAACTGTGGCAAGATCAACCCGTTTATCAAAATCTTACCCTAGATTTAAGCTGTGATCGCGCTGTTTGTCAACCGTCGGTGTGGGGATACGCGCCGAAATTCAATAAAGAAGTGGATCACCAAGGTACGGTAAAAGCGATTAAATTAGACAACGCTTGGCGATTACAGGTGAAAATGAACATTCAAACTCACCCTTGGCAAGCGGAAGTCAGAGAAGCTATCTATAATATCGAAATTGTCCCCTACCAAGACCAACTTATTGGCAGCTATCAAGGCACGTTAGGGGGAAGAAGACTACAAAACACAGTTAATGGCACAATTTCCCCTTTATGGCCTAATCCTGTCCCTAATTATCAACCCCTACAAGCGCGAGAACATCCCCGTTTAATCTTTCGCAAGTCAGAATTAACTAATCTCAGAGAAAAAGCGAAAACTCCCATCGGTCAAACTATTATCGCTCAATTAAACAACAGTTTACAAGAAAAAATTTATTACGATGGTTATGTGCCTAATGGGGGTTATCATGCCACAGGTTATTGTTTTTTAGCAATTTTAAATCAAGATAAAAAATCAGCAGAAATCGCCTGGGAAATTATCGAAAAAACCCGTAAAAATCGGGGAAGGAGAATCTTAGAACAATCGCCAATTGTTGCAGGAGTCGCTCTCGCCTACGATCTTTGTTATGATTTTTGGGGAGAAAAGCGCCAACAGGAAATTACTCGCTGGTTATTCAGTGAAAGTAAAAAACTTCTCAAAGGTGATTCACCCAAAAATGGATGGAATGGAGACGCAGTTAGTAACTGGAATGCACGGGCCAGAGGTGCGGCAGGTTTAGCTAGTTTAGCGATTCTCAAAGAAGATTTGCCAGCCGATTCTCTCTATTCTCCCTCGGCACAGGTGGAAATGGCCAAACGTCACCTAGAACGCTATTTTACCACAGCTATCGGCGATCGAGGATTTGGCACAGAAGGAGATTTATACACCACCGAACCCATGGTTCTCGCTGTTTTTCCTTTTTTGCAAGGGTATCGAAATAGTCTTGGATTAGACTTAGTAACTGGTTCTTCGGCAGCCCAATTGATCCCCCATTATTTAACCAGAATTGTCCCTAAAAATGGTCAATTATTGATTCCTGCTTATGGCAGACATCAGATGTTTGTAGGGGTATCTTTATTAACTGCCGGATTGGGAATTACCGATAAATCATGGCTGCCAGCAATAAAATGGCGATTACAAGGTCAAGAAAAACAACTTTTTCACCCCCATTATCCTCATATTGCCCCTTTTCTTCTCGCTGCTTATCCATCTAATCTTACTCCCGAAAATCCCGAACGCCAACTTTCCCGGGTTTTAGTTGATCAACAAAAGGGATTTTATGCTTTTCGTAATCGCTGGCAAAATGAAGAGGATTTTGTCGCTAGTATCTATCTCAAACAGCAACCTTTTGTGGGGGGATGGTCTTTTCCCGATGTCGCTAGTGTGAGAATTTGGGGATTAGGAGGACATTGGGCGAGTTTTGAGGGGTCAAAAGGCGACTGGAACTCGGAAAATACGGTTATTTTCCCGAAAACACCGCCTTGGTACCAGGCAAAACCGCTATCTTTTCAATCTAGTCCCGATGGTTCGGGAGTAATTACGTTAAAAACTGATAAAATTAGGGTTAAAGGAGATAATTCAACCGCAGGAGTGGCTCTAGTTCGCTCTTTTGCCGTCGATTACAGTCTCTCCTCCGGTTCCCCCGGATTATTCGTCTTGATGGATAAATTATTAGGTAAAGTCGAGCAACCAGAATTTATTAATAAAACTTGGGTGATGAATACACAGGGAAATGTCACTCTCGGAAAAAATAGTTTTATTATCACTCAAAATCGGGCAACTATGCAGGGAACTTTTATCACTCCCGTGACTTTAAAAGTCGAGAAAACTAATACAGGTGAGCGCATTTTAGCCACAGGTAGCGAGGAATTTTTTCTGGTGATGACCGTACAGAAAAGTCGTCCCCCAGCAGTTAAAATTATCGGCAAGGGATTAGATGTGATCGTGCAAATTGGCTCCCAGGAAATCTCAATTATCGACGGTGCAGTTAGATTAAAAGAGATGAAGTTTCAAGAGCCATAAAAATTAGCAAGTGATCCCAAAAAAGTTAACAGTTATCAAGATGATGACCATTTGAGCAAATATTGATGATATAATCGAGATGGCTGCTCAAAATAGCCCCTAAATTTAGAATTATCTAGAATTGCATCGATAATTTCTGCCTAACTAAACTATGACTAAATATCATCAAATCACCGTTAACAATCGTCAGACGGGCGAAAAATTTGTCACCACCGTTCCAGAGGATAACTATATACTGCACAGTCTGGAAAAACAGGGTCATCAATTACCCTTTTCCTGTCGCAATGGAGCTTGTACCAGCTGCGCGGTCAGGGTATTATCAGGAGATATCCATCAACCAGAAGCGATCGGACTATCGCCGGAATTAAAAGCCAGAGGTTATGCTTTACTTTGTGTCAGTTATGCTCGTGGCGATCTGGAAGTAGCCACCCAAGACGAAGATGAAGTCTATGAATTGCAATTCGGTCGCTTTTTTGCCCGTGGAAAAGTGCGTTTTGGTTTACCCTTAGATGAAGAATAGATTAGGGATTAATCGTGCCAGATACCAGCAGCCAATTAGAAAAATACCTAGATATTGCCAGCGAAGCCGCCCTAGCAGCGGGAACAATTATCCTCGATAATTGGGGTAAAATCGAGACAATAGAAGAAAAAGGGCGATCGGGCGATTTAGTGACGGAAATAGATCGTCGAGCAGAAACAGAAATTCTCAAAATTATTGGCCGTCACTTTCCCAAACACGGGATTTTAGCGGAAGAATCGGGAAAACTGCCAGGGACGGATAGCGAGTATCTCTGGGCGATCGATCCTCTCGATGGAACCACCAACTATGCCCACGGTTATCCCGTATCCGTCGTCTCCATCGGACTCCTGATCGCAGGGAAAGCAGCAGTGGGAGTCATCTATAACCCCTTTAGAAAGGAACTATTTCGGGCAGCCCGGGGTTTAGGGTCCACCCTGAACCGTCGTCCTATCCATGTCTCCCGGACGAGTGAACTAGAAAAAAGTTTACTGGTGACGGGTTTTGCCTACGATCGCTGTCAAACCCCCGATAATAATTATGCCGAATTCTGTTATCTCACCCATCTGACCCAAGGGGTACGCCGCAGCGGTTCTGCTGCCAAAGACTTAACCGATGTGGCCTGTGGGCGCTTAGATGGTTATTGGGAACGAGGGATTAATCCCTGGGATCTGGCCGCAGGAATTGTTATTATCGAAGAGGCTGGCGGTAAAATTAGCGCCTACGATGAGAGTCCTTTTCTGATGGAAACGGGGCGAATTCTGGCCACTAACGGACACATTCACACCTCCTTAAGCCAGGCTCTGCAAAAAGCGGCCTCTTGGAGCTTTCAGTTTTAATTCTTTTCATAGACCTCCTGCAAAAGTAAGTTCTCGAGCCGCTATTGGGTCAAAAAAATCTCTAAAACCTCTGCCTTTTTTCTCCGCCTGTCTTGGAGTCTCCTGTCTCGGATTCTACTCACCTAACGGAAGATTTTTGATTTTTGCAGGAGATCTAATATTTATTGCGATTATCATTTTGATTAGAGTTAGGAGCCGCTGTATGCCTTTTCCAATTTCCCAGGGGTTATTTCAATTTGATTTAATCGATCACTTCGCTATTTTAGGAGTCTCGATCGATGCCGAACATGAGAAGATTCGCGAGCGTTACTTAAAAATTGCCTATAAACTTCACCCCGATACCTGTCGCCTTTACACCCCCGCCGAAAGGGAACAGGCTCATCAGTTACTCGCCAAATTAGTTAACCCCGCCTACGAACATCTGGGCCGCGACCTATCTCGGGAAGAATTCCGCCTTGTTTTAACACAAATGGGCAAGGCAATGGCGCGGGATTCGGGTAAAATCACCATCAATAGCGAACCAGCTAGAAAACTAGCCCAGTCCACCGCTAACTATGAATTAGCCTATCAAAAAATCCTGCAATCTTTGGCGATCGATCAATATACCGCCCTGGAAAATACCTATCAGAAAATCGCCCAACTCAGTGAACTCAATCTGGTTTATCTGATGCTAACCGAAGGTCAGGGCAACAAGAAAACTACCCCGAAAGTCTTTATCTCCCAAGGCAATCCTCGCCAGTCCGAGTTAGTGGTCGCGGCTGCCGTGGTGGCAGCCCCGGCTAAAGCCAAAGAATCGCCCTTAGAAGCCTATATTCGCCGCGCCCAAGCCTCTCTTGACCAAAATAACCCCGCCCAAGCTTTGCGAGAATTGCGCGATGCCCTACGGGAAGAACCAGATAATAGCATCTGTCACGCCCTGCTCGGTTTAGCCTATCTGCGACAAAATCAACTCTCCATGGCCCGGGTTCATATCAATCGCGCTTGGCAAGCCCGCCCCAAAGATGCGACGGTGATTAGGTGCAAACGGGAACTGGATAAAGTAGTTAATCCTAATACTGAAATGGAAGACCAGAAGGGACAAAAAAAGGAAGGGAATCCTAAGAGCGGTTTTTGGTCTCTATTTGGTGGTAAAAAGAATAACTAGCTCAAACCATAACGGTATAAGCCTGATACCAAATCGTCATTTTAACCCGCCTGTTACCCCACGCAGGTAACAGGAGAAAAGAAACGATCAGCCCGAGACTCAAGCTCAAACTAGACAGACAAAACAGCTTACCCTGATCAGTAAGTGGGTGGGTGGAATTAAATATAAGATGAACGTAGGTTGGGTTGAAGCATGAAACCCAACGCCCGCATAGTTTACGCTACCGCTAACCTATCCTACAAATAATTGTGCCTCCCTACTTAATAATAATTAAGCTTTTTGCTTAAGTTGACACCAATGACCGCCGGCGCCCAAAATGTCATTTATCTTCTGTCAAGGTGGGTTAGGTAAAATGAGAAAAAAGTTCTGAAACCCTTATATAGAGAATGGTTAAGCCGTTGTCTTTTCGCTGTTTACTGTTTGCTGTTTACTAATCACAGGAAAAAAGCTCCCCACTCCCCTCTTCTATGTCTGTTTTGTTACTTTTTTCTTTTCTCTTGGGATAAGATTGTGATCGATCGAGTTTAGGGAATTTTTATGACCACAGAAAGTTTAGCGACTTCGGACGCAATAGAGTCAATGACCGATGAATTTCTGGCTAGTACGAGCAGTCACCAAGAAATGATTGAAACGGTTATTTCTACTCTGCAGCAGAATGATACTGCTATGGTACAACATACAGAAAAAGGTTATCTTTGGAAGTTTCAGTATGGTAGCGTTGAGGTGTTTGTACAGTTAACTGGGGAAAGCGATGATGATTTTCTCACGGTGTGGTCTTCTGTCCTCAAATTACCCGTTAAGGATGAATTGGGATTAACCCGCAAGTTATTAGCGATGAATTGTGCCGAAACCTTTGAATCTCATTTTGCCATTATGAATGATCAGGTGGTGGTGATTTCTCAGCGCACTGTGGCCGATTTGTCTGCTGGGGAGATTTCGCGAGCAATTACTCTCGTGGCGACGGTAGCAGATAATAATGACGAAATGTTACGAGAATCCTTTGGTGTCGGCTAAAATTTGGCGTTATATCCCTCCAATTATCTCATCGGCAGAGCGACAAATGGCGATCGATTCTTGGTTACTAGAACAACACCGTTGTGGTCATCATCCCCCGACTCTGCGTTTTTATCAATGGTCGCCCCCAGCTATTTCCTTGGGCTATCATCAACGGCAATATCCCGATTTTTGGCGTGATTTGACTTGGCAAGGTCAAAAAATCTCCCTAGTTCGTCGTCCTACCGGTGGCCGGGCTGTACTACATCAGGGGGATTTGACTTATATGGTGGTAAATTCGGGGATGAAGGGGAATGTTAGGAAAGTTTACTGTCAAATCTGTCAATTTTTAATCACAGGCTGGCAAAATCTCGGTCTGGAATTGTCCTACGGTGCTGCCGGCCGGGGATATATCCATTCTGCTAACTGTTTTGGTACGGCTACCGGTGCGGATTTAGTCGATAATTGGGGGAATAAATTTATTGGGAGCGCCCAACTGCAACGGGGTTCCTCGGTTCTCCAACATGGTTCGATGGTGCTAGAGCAAGATAATTCGCTGTTTGAGCAAGTTTTCGCCAGTTCTGCCCCTCAAAAGCTCAATTTAGCCCCAGATTTGACCCTAGAGACAATTATCGCTACCCTGAAAACCGCCGCCGAGGAATGCTTTGATTGTCAATTGCTAGAGCAACCCCTAGAGGATTGGGAATGGCGATCAATTAAAAAAATGAATATAAATACTCATTGACAAAAAAGCTTTTGTGTGCGTAAAAAATCAATTATGAGTCAAGTTGTATAGATTTGTAATTTTTTGCTAATAATGGTTAAAGGTAGATAGAGGCCGCAAGGAACCAAAGTCTTACCGAACTCGAAATTATTGTCTAGCTTGTGCTAGTTTAAGAAACGTTAATCTTTTACAGTTTGTGAGGATTAACGAGCGATCGCATCTAGTTTAGTCAAGCTAATCCAGTCAATCGATCGCGCCATCTTATAAGACAATGGGAGTAATCCCAGACTCAAAAAAGTTAAGAAATCTTGCCCGTGATTTCAGTTAAGCAAGAGGAAAAATACCCATGACCATTGCTGTCGGACGCGCCCCAGAAAGAGGGCTGTTTGATGCTCTCGATGACTGGCTCAAAAGAGACCGTTTCGTCTTCATCGGTTGGTCTGGTTTACTACTCTTCCCCTGCGCCTTCATGGCCCTAGGTGGA
>NZ_JAPZSR010000464.1:0-4396 GCF_027531875.1 Microcystis sp. LE19-84.1B
TGCTTCGCCCCTACAGGACGCGGGCCGATGAAGACGCAAGGTTTTGAACGACGATTCTCTCAAAATCTTGCACCTGTTTCGGAAGAAAAGCCCCAAAACCCTTACTTTGCCTACATTTCACATTTATTCAGCAAACCCTAAGTAGGTAGGTATTAAAAACTGTCAGATCCCCCGCCTATCGGCACCCCCCTTATTCAGGGTAGATACCCCCGCCTATCGGCACCCCCCTTATCAAGGGGGGCAGGGGGGATCGAACCTAAAATCCATTTTTAATTTAATTATAACCAGCTACTTAACTAGGGTTTATAACTGGGAAAATCGATATAACCTTCCTTGTCAAAAGAATACCAATCTTTCATCTCAGCATCGGGATTAAGGGGCCAATTATTGGCGAATCTTTCCACCAAATCGGGATTACTGATATAGGGGCGACCGAAAGCAATTAAATCCGCATCTCCTAACTGAATAGCGGCTTCAGCAGTTTCTTTTGTATAACCACAATTGCCGATTAAAGCACTATTAAAAACAGCCCGAAACTCGGATAAAAGCATCGGTTTACCCTTTTCATGAAAACCAAAAGCCAAGCCATCTAGCAGATGCAAATAAGCTAAATTGTACTCATTTAATCTTTGGGCAACATAGAGAAAAGTTTCTCGAAAATCCTCGGAACCCATGTCATTATAAACGCCATTGGGAGAGAGACGCACCCCCACCCGATGACTGGGAAAAACAGTTAAAATTGCCTCGACTACTTCCTGTAAAAAACGATAGCGATTCGCCAAACTGCCACCGTACTTATCCTGACGCTGATTAGTGGCCGATTGTAGAAAAGTATCGATTAAATAACCATTAGCCCCGTGAATTTCTATGCCATCAAACCCCGCTAATTTGGCCCTCTGAGCGGCTTGACGGTAATCGGCGACAATTGTGGGGATTTCCTCGGTTTCTAAGGCTCTAGGGGTCTCGTAGGGCTGTTTACCTATGGGTGTATGCAACTCCCCCTTAATCTTAATTGCGGAAGGGGCAACCGGTAAAGCCCCATTTTCCTGAAAACTGGGATGAGAAGCGCGACCACAGTGCCACAATTGACAAAAAATTGGTGTTCCTTTTCTTTGGGCGATTTTTGTCACTATTTGCCATGCTTGCGCTTGTTCATCGGTGTAGATACCGGGGGTATTTTGCCAACCGTTAGCTTGGGGAGAAATTACCGTCGCTTCTGTAATCATTAATCCGGCGCTGGCCCTTTGCCGGTAATACTCGGCCATTATCTCATTAGCAAGACGTTTTTCTCCGGCTCGCGCTCGCGTCATGGGGGCAAGCACAAGACGATTTTCTAGGTTTAAATCTCCCAATTTAAATTGACTTAAAAGAGCCAGGGAAGTAGTGAAAGAAGTCATGGAATTTGCCGATAGAGAATTTAGGTTAATTCTACCGCAGTTAGTTAAAACCAGACAACCGCACCCAAGGGTGATTGACTGGCTATCTGCGAGATTGTTCCTCTGCTAAGGGAGGAGAATTAATCGGGTCAATTAGCTGACTATAATTGATCTTGGTCATAAATTTGACTATAATTACCAGTTATTTAATTTATTCATAGTCCAAATTTAAAGAGACATAAACTATATTTTTTGGTAGTTAAGTCATGATGTTTCGGTTTAAAATAGGGTAATTACGCTTATGTTTATCTGACCAGAAATAGTCATTGTCGAGATGTCTAGTAACTGGTGTTTTACCGATCAAATAGACTTCCTAGGGACTGAAACCCTTACTATTCCGTGCTTGCGAATTTTAAGAGGGTTTTTTAGAATCAGTATTTTTTAGGAAACCTACCCAAAAATACCCAAAAGAGGCAAACAGCCTCTAGATTGCGTTGATAAAAATGGGAAAACACGAGTTTTTAGCAAGCATAGTTCATTTAATTGTGCTAATCTCCAAAAAATAGCTATTTTTTCACAATTTATTTAGAACTAATTTATTAGTAAAAAAAAGTCTTGATCGACTTGGGCTTTGTGGCTAGTATGTAAAGCATCTAGCTTCTTCATTGGAGACACCTGAATGAAAGCCCTATTACTGTGGCCGCTGATGCCCAACTCCTTTTGGTCCTATCAAGAGACTTTAGATCTAGCCGGTTTAAGAGCAACCAATCCGCCCCTGGGTTTAATTACGGTGGCAGCCCTGTTACCATCGGATTGGGAAATCCGGTTTGTCGATCGCAATGTCCGATTAGAAACAGCTTCGGATTGGGAGTGGTGCGATTTGGTAATCATCTCCGCCATGATCATTCAGAAAAAGGACTTTCAAGAATTGATTGCCAAAGGGTTGCAGTTGGGTAAAAAAGTGGCTGTGGGCGGGCCTTACCCCACCTCCTATCCAGAAGTTGCCCAAAAAGCTGGGGCAGATTACCTGATTCTCGATGAAGGAGAACTGACAATCCCGCTGTTCCTGGCGGCCCTGGAGCGGGGTGAACCGAGTGGTGTCTTTAGAGCCAGCGAGAAACCCGATGTCACCATGACACCGATCGCCCGCTATGATCTACTAGATCTGGATGCCTATCTGGCGATTACCGTGCAGTTTTCTCGCGGTTGCCCCTTTCAATGCGAATTTTGTGACATCATCAACCTCTATGGCCGCAAACCGCGCACCAAAACCCCAGAACAAATGTTGGCTGAGTTGGAGACGTTATATCAACTGGGGTGGAGGCGCTACATTTTTGTTGTCGATGACAACTTCATTGGCAATAAGCGGAATGCCAAGGTGTTTCTGCGGGAGTTGATCCCCTGGATGGAGCAACACCAGTATCCCTTTAAACTGATTACGGAAGCTTCCCTTAATCTGGCCGAAGACAGTGAACTGATCGAGTTAATGGTCAAGGCCGGCTTTATGCTGGTGTTTATGGGGATTGAGACACCAGATACCGATAGCTTAATCGGCATCAACAAGGTTCAAAACACCCGCCAATCCCTGATCGAATCCTGTCACAAAATTACCCGCATGGGGCTGCAGATTATGTCTGGCTTCATTATCGGTTTTGACAATGAGAAACCTGGCGCAGGGCAGCGGATCAAAGAGTTTATTATGGAGGCGAGTATTCCCCAGGGGCAGTTTAGCCTGCTCCAGGCACTGCAAAATACTGCCCTGTGGAATCGCCTGCAACAGGAAGGCCGTCTGGTGGATGGCATGGGTACTTTCCATCAGGGAGCGATGATGAACTTTGAGCCAACTCGCCCGGTGGAAGAGATTACCGAAGAATACATCGACGCTTTCTGGGAAATCTACGATCCTGTTAACTACCTGAAACGAACCTTCAACCATTTCATGATCATGGGGGGATGGCGCGGCAAATCGAACCGTAAATTAGATTGGCAACAGTGGCAATTGTTCCGTTCCTTGCTCTGGCGGCAGGGGATTGTCCGACCGACGCGCTTCCGTTTCTGGTGGCAACTGGCGGTGATTGCCTGGGTCAAACCCCGTCTGCTAGAAGAGTATCTAGCGACCCTAGGGATAGGTGAGCATTTTTTTGCCTATCGCTATGAAGTCAGAGAACAATTACTAAAACAACTAGCCGATTTAAAGCAACAGAAAGCAAGGGTAGCCCAGCTGGAAAAAACGCTCAAAAGCTAGACAATAGTGCCGACAAACAGTCATTTATCCCTAAACAGCGCTCTTGAATCCTACCCCAAAGTAGAGCAAGAAAAAGCGAGTGGGGTTGTTTGACTGTCAAGTCAGGTAATCTGTCCCCACAATTCATTCAAACTTACCGAAAAATTGGGTTGAAAGCCTCGCCCTTTTAGGGCGACTTTATAGGATGTATGATATTAAGAATAGGGGGCCGGGTAAGCAACCGCTTAAAAAACCCAGTCATCAACCGATGAACGCACCGTTCGGCAAAAGCTCACGGCCGAAGCCTTGAAAACTAGAGTTATCGAAAAAATCGGGTCTAAAACCTCGCCTTAAGGCGAAAATTTGGTAATGATTCGGTAGTAGTGGCGTAGCTATCTTGCTTACCTGGTATGAATTGTGTCAAATATTTATTAATAAAAATAATTGGAACCCGCTCAGTCTTTAACCCTCTAGCTTGCTCATGACTTTTCTGATAAATATCTTTTTCTGGCTCCTGTCTGGCTTACTCAAATATCAGTCTAGCACCGAACAAAGTACCCCCCCTAGTTCACCTCTATTCCCCTGTCAAGCGTTGTGGTTCTCACCCTACTATCAAGAATGGTTCTATTCCTAAGGGAAAACCCAAACGTCAAGGTAAAGAATGTGGTCAACCGTTTGTGATCAATCCCACTAATAAAACCGTCTCTGACGAAACCAAACAATTAATTGATAAACTCTTGCTCGAACGAATTTCCTTACGAGGAATTGCTAGAGTAACAGGGGTAAGTTGGTCATG
>NZ_JAPZSR010000245.1:0-9414 GCF_027531875.1 Microcystis sp. LE19-84.1B
GAGGAGAAGTTCCACTTGTTGGGGACTCAATTGACTGCTATCAATAATTAACCAACAGGAGGAAGGTCCAGTTCCCAATTCCTGCACACCAATCTGGACATCTGCGGGCATGGCCATCAACTTTAGCAGTTTTTCCAGCCATTGTTTAGCTTTCTCGCTATTTTGCTCCCATATACTCATTACGATGTTTTTTCCTTTTTCTTGCTAGAACGTTTTTCAAAGGGGAGAGCATCGCGGGATTTTTCCGTTTTTTCCTGTTCCGCTACCAATTTTTGCAGGTTTTCCGGTAACGGTTCCCGCATCAAAATCACCGTTTGAATAGTTTGGAAGATGTTCGCAGTTAAGATATACATCAATACCCCCGCCGGTAAGGGGAAAAACAGGAACATCATACTAAAAATTACCGGGGTGATTTTATTCACCGTTTGTTGTTGTTGGGCTGCTCCCCCCGAAGGAGCGCCGGCACCGGATAACTCTTGGTTAACATAGATACTAATGCCGAAAGCGATCACCATCGCCAAAATATCCCAGTGAATTTCACCATTGGCACCGGTTGCCCCAATTCTTCCCAGGGCCTCAATAAAGAGAAAACCCGTATTAGCGGCAATCCCCGGCACGATAACTTTAATACTGGCATCTCCGGGGGCTAAAGCGACGATGGAACCGTCTTCATTCACTTGCACCAGTTCTTGACCTTTAACCACCTCGTAGGTGGGTTTTAGGTTATTTTCTGGTGCTTCCGTGGCTAATTGGCTTAAAGACTTGCCCTGGTCGTTTTGCAGGTCGATTTTTACCTGTTCTCCCGGGGCAATTTTATTGCCTTGGGGTAAAAAAGCGGTGATGGGATAGTGGAGAGACTCGTCAATATAAACGTTTTGGGGTTTGGTGCCATAGGGTTGGCGCTGGACGAGGGCGATTTGTTCGCTCGGCAGCACTTGTAAATCGACGGTGTAGTTAATATCCGAGAAGGGGGAACCCCGCAGCGTCGCAAATAAAGCCAAAAGAATCGGCATTTGTAATAACAGGGGTAAACAACCCGCTAGGGGATTGCCCAACTCCTGCATTAATTTGCCCATTTCCTCCTGTTGTTTTTGGGGGTCGTTTTTGTAGCGTTGTTGAATTTCTGCCTGTCTTTCCTTCATTAGGGGTTGAGTGATTCGCATTTTTCTCATATTGCGAATCTGGCCGGCACTGAGGGGAAAGACGGCAAATCTGACCACCAGCGTTAAAGCAATGATGGCGAAACCGTAACTATGCACAATCCGAAAGAAAAAATCTAGGATTGGCAACATGATATTTGTGGAAATAAATCCGACTCCAAAATCCATGGCTTTAATCTATGCCTTCTCGTTTAATAGGGGTTCACTTTGACAAATCTAATTTATCGAATCTCGGCGATCGATTATTTTGTTTTATTGACTGATGATCGATTCTAGGGGACGACCGGTTTTATCGGCGACTCTTTCGGCAATGTAGTCATGAATTTCCCGGAATTTCGGCATCGCGCGCATTTCTAAACGACTTCTATCCTTGAGAGTTACGACAATATCCCCCCAAAGACCAATTCCTCTCGGCATTTTTGCCACTTTTGCCACTTCTGAATAGATAATATCTGTGCGATCGCGTCCCATCCAACCCCCGGTGATCGAAATCCGCCGATCGGTTATCTTATATCTTAACCAGATTGCCCGCACCACTGCCCCAACGGTTAAAGGTAAACAAATCACTGTAAATCCTAGCAGTATATTGATGATTAGGTCGCCGATGTGCGGACCGCCTTCATAAAAAGTTTCTTCTTTAATGCCCATGAATTATATTGGCCTTCACTAACAACTGCTTTAATTCTCGCAAAAAATGTTCATAATTGCACTCGATCGCCCCTGGACGGATAATGATTATCCCTCGCCATCCTGTCGCTATTTCTGGCAATAACTGCCGAATTACCGCTCGCATTTGCCGTTTTAGTCGATTACGAACCACCGCTTTTTTACTAACTTTCTTGCTAATCGAGATGCCAAAACGACTGGGAAGAGGCTTATCTGGTCCAGAATCCTCTAAACTAATTAAGGTTAAGTGGGAACCGTGATAACGCTTCCCTGTTCCATAGACAGCTTGAAAATCCTGCCGATGTTTTAAGCGGTGAATTTGGGGTAATCCCACGAAAATTAGTCGGTTCCCAGAATAACCTAAACACTTAAACGATAGCGCCCTCTTTTCCGACGAGCTTTAATCACTTTACGTCCGTTGACGCTACGCATTCTCGCTCTAAATCCGGAAGTGCGCTTCTGTTTGCGCGTGGTTCCTTCTAAAGTACGTTTACTCACTGCCGATTTTCCTCCTTAAGATAGAGTTAGTCTATAGATACAAAGACACAATTTTTAATTATAACAAAATTACTAGGAATTGGGAAGCCCATGGTCAAGCTCCGTTTTGGTCGGGATATCTGTAATTGTCTCCCGGTGGCTGAAAAGCGCGAATGGTTAGTCACTAATGGTATTGGGGGTTTTGCTGCGGGAACCGTGGCCGGATTGCTAACTCGCTGTTATCATGGCCTCTTGATCGCTGCTTTGGCTCCACCGACGAAAAGAACGCTGGTAGTGACTAAAATCGATGAATCGGTACAATATAACCAGAAACTCTATCATCTGGCCAGCAATCGCTGGTTAGGTGCTACGATCGAACCACAAGGCTATATTAATATCGAAAGTTTTCATCTGGAAGGGACAATTCCCGTCTGGACTTTTATCTGTGGGGATGCCTTACTAGAAAAGCGTATCTGGATGGAACAGGGAGAAAATACCACCTATACTCGCTATACCTACCTTCGCGGCAATTCTCCTTTAACCCTGAATCTCACTGCTTTTGTCAATTATCGTGATTTTCACGGCAATACCCAGGGTTTTAACTGGCAAATGGATATTAGTCCCCTAGAAAAAGGAGTAAGAGTGATTGCATATAACAATGCTGTACCTTTTTATCTATTAATCAGTCAAGGAGAGGTTTTTCCCGCTCATATCTGGTATTATCGCTTTGATTTGGCCGTGGAACGTTATCGTGGTTTAATTGATCGGGAAAATCATCTCCATGCCGCCAGTTTTTCGGCTACTCTTAAAGTGGGAGAATCGGTGACAATTGCCGCTAGTACCCGTCCCGATCCGAATTTAGACGGTCAATCTTCTCTAGAGTCTCGCTATCGCTACGAGAGTAGTCTGATTAATCCCCAGCAGCCTCAATGGATTCAACAACTTACCCTCGCTGCCGACCAGTTTATCGTTAGTCGTCCTCTCCGGGATCAACCGGACGGCAAAACGATAATCGCAGGTTATCCTTGGTTTGGTGATTGGGGTCGCGATACGATGATCTCCCTAAGAGGATTAACTTTGACTACAGGCCGACCTGCGATCGCCCGTCAGATTTTACTAACTTTTTCCCGTTATCTAGACCGGGGTTTATTGCCGAATTTGCTACCCGATGGCGGAGAAATCCCCGAATATAACGCTGTCGATGCTATTCTTTGGTATTTTGAAGCCATTCGTTCCTATTTTAACCAAAGCCAAGATTTTGAGTTTCTCAAAACTATTTATCCCGCTTTAACGGAAGTGATCGCTTGGTTTCGTCGCGGTACTCGCTACAATATTCACCTAGATGACGATGGTTTGATCTATGCCGGCGAAACGGGAGTACAGTTAACTTGGATGGATGCCAAAGTTGATGATCTAGTGATTACTCCCCGCATCGGCAAACCCGTAGAAATTAATGCTCTTTGGTTCAATGCCCTAAAAATTATGGTTCAATTTGCCCAGTATTTGGGCATGGATGCCACTGATTACGAAAAAATGACAAAAATGACCTTAAAAGGGTTCTCTCGCTTCTGGGACGATTCTCTGGGGTATTGCTACGATGTTTTGGATACGGACAAGGGCAATGATGCCAGTTTACGACCGAATCAACTTTTTGCCCTGTCCTTGTCGGTGGAGGAGTTATTAAATTCCCCACAGAAAAAGGCCATTGTCGATATTTGTGCTTTAAAATTGTTGACTTCTCGCGGTTTGCGATCGCTTGCTGCCGATCATCCCGATTACCGTGGCGTTTACAGTGGCGATCGCTTAAAAAGAGATAGTGCCTACCATCAGGGGACAGTCTGGGGATGGTTATTAGGGGCATTTATCGAAGCCCATCTAAAAGTCTATCGCGATCCCATCCTGGCTGAGAGTTTTTTAACACCGATGATCGATCATCTTCGGGATAGCTGTATCGGTAATTTAAGTGAAATTTTCGATGGTAATGCCCCTTTTACCCCTAGGGGAGCTTTTGCCCAAGCATGGACAGTGGCAGAGGTATTAAGGGTTTGGCAAGTGATCCGAGAATTTCGGCCATAATCCTTTAAAATAAGCAATGGTTAGGTGTGTTAGTCCTCCCAAAGGACCGACCCTAAAAACCTCAGTTAGACCGTTAAAGACAAAACTCTCATGGAGAAACCGCAAGTTATTTTTCTCGATGCTGTGGGGACACTTTTTGGGGTAAAAGGCAGTGTCGGAGCAATTTATAGCCAAATAGCGGCGGATTTTGGGGTAGAGGTGGTGGCCGAGAGTCTAGAACAATCTTTCTTGGCTATTTTCCCCAATTCTCCACCCCTAGCTTTTCCTGATGTTGAACCGGCACAAATTCCTCAGTTAGAGTACCGCTGGTGGCGATCGCTGACTGGGGCAGTTTTTAATAAATTAGGTTATCTGGAAAGATTTCCCGATTTTGAGGCTTTTTTTGGCGAACTTTATCATCATTTTGCCACGGGCGAGCCTTGGCTGCTGTACGAGGATGTCATTCCCGCTTTAAGACTCTGGCAGATTCAGGGGATCGAGTTGGGCATTATTTCTAATTTTGATAGTCGTATCTACCAAGTTTTGGCCGAATTAGGCTTAGAATATTTTTTTCGATCGATCACGATTTCTTCCCAGACAGGAGCAGCCAAACCCGATCCGGAAATTTTTCAAATCGCCCTACAAAAACATGATTGTCCCCCCGCACAAGCTTGGCATATTGGCGATAGTAAAAAAGAGGACTATCAAGGGGCAAAAGCCTTGGGTATAGAAGCGTTTTTAATTAAAAGATAAAAGCGAGAAAAAGTCTTTCAGTGGGGATGAGGGATAGGTGATCGGGAGGGAATACAGACCCTACTGGCTAATACCTAACCCTCAAACCAGTTTAATCCCCATCGGAATTTTAGACTGATTCCTGGGATGGAATGGAAGTGGATTCTGACGGATCAGCGTTAGGATCTGTCTCTTTGGGGGCAGCCACTTTTACCAAAGCATGACGCAAAACATCTTCTCCGAGAGTGTATCCTCGCACTAGCTGCTCGACCACCGTGCCTTCGGGATGTTCATCGGTGTACTCCCGCATCATCGCTTCGTGGTAGGTGGGATCAAAGGGTTGACCTTCCGGACGCATGGGGGAAACGCCTAAACGCTTGAGACTCTCTACTAAGATTTTATAGACCCCTTGATAACTCTTGTGAATACCCATCTCGCCATCATTAGCCGGTTTAATTTGAGTACGGGCGCGCTCAAAATTATCCACCACGCCAAGAATTTCCATCAGGGTTTTGCCCTTGATTTTTGTGTCCAGTTCCTCTTTTTCCTTGGCTGTGCGTTTGCGAAAATTGTCGAACTCGGCCGCTAGAGTGATATAGCGTTTCTTATAGGCATCAACCTGTTGGGTTTGCTCCTCTAACTGCTGTTTGAGAGTGTCGATTTCTTCTTGTAGAGTATCGATAGTCATTCCGTCCAGAAGGGAAAATTCCTCGCTAGAGGCGGCCTGATCCGTCACAGTTTTGGCTTCATCGGTGACACTGGCTTCCGATTCGGTGGTCAGGGATTCGGGGGAATTAGGAAAGGATTCTTGGTTTTCGTCGAAAATTACTGAGGTATTTGGTTCTGCACTCATAGTAGACAATTTTATTGGGTAATTTGGCAATATATGACCATTTACTGCTAATTTTGGTCTTTAAGTACCAGCTAATAATCAAGGTTTAACCCTTAATGTAACATTTTGTGGACAAGATGCGTAACTGGATATAAGCGACCCCGATAGATAATCGGTGATCTAGAAAAATTTTTGCTAGAATGCAATTTTACCAGTAAAATTGGGAACATTTAAGGGTAGTGGAGAGGTTAAGAATCGTCTATGACATTTTCTTCCAAGAAAACCCGTGCCGTTGCCCTACGCAATTACTTTTCCCCCTTTGGTAACAAGTTGGTGCAGTCGGGATATATCGGTGCCGACCAAATGCAACAGGCCCTGGTGGAAACACGGAAATCGGGACGATCGCTAGTAGAAATATTACAACAACTAACTGGGCGCCCTTTGCCCCCGGATTTGCAGCGACAGTACAAGAAAAATCAGTTATTTGAATTAAAAATTCTCTACGGAGTCGAATCGATCGACCCCGAATTGAGCGATGTGGATGGAATGGAAATAGCCCGATTGATCGATTCTTTGATTCCGATCGATCTTTGTCGTCGCTATCGTCTCATCCCCCTGCGAAAGATCGAAGGAGAGCCGGCTGCGATTTTGATAGCCATGGTCGATCCCGACAACCTCGAGGCTTCCGACGATATTAATCGTATTCTCCGCCCCAGGGAGTTAGGTTTACAGCGTTTGGTGATTACTAGCGAAGATTATGAAAGATTACTGGAAAAATTCCACTCGGCTCAACCGGAGCTAGAACAGGAAAAAGCCCGACTGCAAAAAGAAAAAGAACTAGAAAAACTCTCGGATCTCACTGGTATTGTCAGCAATATTGAGGTGGCCTCTGGTGCGGCTAACGATGAAGTGGCCGATGATCTCGGAGAAGGGGAAGCTAATCAAGCTCCCGTCATCAACCTCGTCAATAAAATTATAGCTAAAGCCCTACAGGAAGGGACTTCCGATATTCACATCGAACCCCAAGAAGAATTCCTGAAAATTCGCTTTCGCAAAGATGGAGTTCTTCATCAAGCTTTTGATCCACTGCCGAAAAAAATTACCCCGGCGGTGACAGCCCGTCTTAAAATCATGGCCGAGCTCGATATCGCCGAACGTCGTCTTCCCCAAGATGGTAAAATTCGGCGGATGTATCAAGGGCGGAAAGTGGATTTTCGGGTTAATACCCTGCCCAGTCGCTACGGGGAAAAAGTCTGTTTACGGATTCTCGATAACTCGGCCACCCAGTTGGGTTTAGATAAACTGATCACCGATCAAAAGACCCTGCAAATCGTCCGAGACTTGGCCAGTCACCCTTTTGGTCTGTTGCTGGTGACAGGCCCGACCGGTTCGGGGAAATCCACCACTTTATACTCGGTGTTAGCGGAAAGAAATCACCCCGGGGTCAATATTAGTACGGCCGAAGATCCGATCGAATATTCTCTACCAGGCATCACCCAGGTGCAGGTAATTCGCGAAAAAGGCATGGATTTCGCCTCGATTCTGCGGGCATTCATGCGACAAGATCCGGATGTGATTCTGGTGGGAGAAACTAGGGACAAGGAAACGGCCAAAACAGCGATCGAGGCCGCCCTAACCGGTCACTTGGTCCTAACTACCCTACACACCAACGATGCCGCAGGTGCGATCGCTCGTCTCGATGAGATGGGGGTTGAACCGTTTATGATTTCTGGTTCTCTCTTGGGAGTTTTAGCCCAGCGTCTCATGCGGCGCGTCTGTAGCCAGTGTCGAGTCGCCTATCACCCCAGTCAAGAGGAATTAGCCCGTTTTGGTCTTTCCGCCGCCAATGAACGGGAAGTGACCTTTTATAAGGCTAATACCCTCACCCTTGAGGAAATTCAACAGGCGCGAAAACAGGGCAATCTCTGCCTTAAGTGTAGCGGCAGCGGTTATAAAGGTCGCATTGGTGTCTATGAGGTAATGCAGAATAGTGAACGACTACAGCAGTTAATTAACCAAGGGGCAACCACTGATCGCATTAAGGAGACGGCCGTCGATGAGGGCATGGTGACACTCCTAGCCTATAGTTTAAATCTGGTGCGCGAGGGTTACACCACCCTCGAAGAAGTGGAACGGGTGACATTTACCGATTCCGGTCTGGAAGCGGAACTAAAAGCCAAACGGAAAAGCGGTTTAATCTGTCGTGGTTGTCGCGCCGAACTACAACCAGAATGGCTCGATTGTCCCTATTGTATGACACCGCGATTTAGTGATTAAGACAGTTTTTCAGTTATCAGTTATGAGATTTGAGTTTTAAGTAAGGAGTATTAAGTGAGTAGTCTTAAATAGCACTTTCCCAATGTCTTTTCACTGGTTACTGTTCACTGATTTTACCTTAGAGATGGGGTTTAACTTATGGAATTAATGATCGAAGATTTAATGCAACAATTGGTCGAGATGGGCGGTTCTGATATGCACATTCAGTCTGGGGCGCCAGTCTATTTTCGCATTAGTGGCAAACTCGCCCCGATTAATGAAGAATCTTTAACCCCGCAAGATTGTCAGAAATTGATTTTTAGTATGCTCAATAATACTCAAAGAAAAGAGTTAGAGCAGAATTGGGAATTAGACTGTTCCTACGGGGTGAAAGGATTAGCAAGATTTAGGGTCAATGTTTATAAAGAAAGGGGAGCTTATGCAGCTTGTTTACGGGCTTTGTCCTCTAAAATTCCTAACTTTGAACAATTAAATTTACCTAGAGTAGTACGGGAGTTATCGGAAAGACCGCGGGGATTAATTCTCGTAACTGGCCAAACAGGTTCAGGTAAAACTACCACTTTAGCGGCAATTTTAGACTTAATTAATCGGACTAGGTCTGAACATATTTTAACTGTAGAAGACCCAATTGAATACGTTTTTACTAATATAAAAAGTCTGTTTCACCAACGACAAAAAGGGGAAGATACCAAGAGTTTTGCTAACGCTTTAAGAGCATCTTTACGGGAAGATCCTGATATTATCCTCGTGGGAGAAATGCGGGATTTAGAAACAATTAGTTTGGCAATCACGGCGGCAGAAACCGGTCACTTAGTCTTCGGAACCCTACACACTAGCTCGGCAGCGGGAACAGTGGATCGGATTATTGACGTTTTTCCTGCTAACCAACAGGCACAAATTCGCGCCATGTTATCCAATTCTTTACTAGCAGTTTTTAGTCAAAACCTAGTCAAGAAAAAAAATCCTAAACCAGGGGAATTTGGCCGGGCAATGGTACAGGAAATCATGGTGGTAACTCCAGCGATCGCCAACCTAATTCGGGAAGGAAAAGCCCCCCAAGTCTATTCAGCAATTCAAACGGGAATGAAGTTAGGAATGCAAACCATGGAACAGGGATTAGCTAATTTAGTTGTTAGGGGTGTTGTCTCTTTGGAAGAGGCCATTTCTAAAAGCGGTAAACCCGATGAATTACAACGTCTTATCGCCGGGGCCAGC
>NZ_JAPZSR010000130.1:0-9376 GCF_027531875.1 Microcystis sp. LE19-84.1B
AATAAGGTTTGATGACATCTTTAGTGATTTACTGTTTTTTAAATGCCTTTTTTCACTCTCTATGTTTATTTTTATGCTCACTTTGGTTTTTTCTCTACGTAATTTACCTCTGTGACAGTTTGGGGTGCGGAATGTGGGTTAGAATTAGACCTACAAAACCAAACTTTGAAAGTTCTACCCTCCGAATCTCTAGATACTTATCTAACAATTCTCTAAAAATTGATAACCTTCATGGATCGATCACCCTTGTTTTCTCAATTTAAGTAGGGAGACACAATTATTTGTAGGATGGGTTAGCAGTAGCGTAACATGAGCGGGCGTTGGGTTTCATGCTGCAACCCAACCTACACTACACTATACTCGTTGTCAAACAGCCAAGTTATGGTTCACAATTAGGCTATTTTATGGGTAAATTCACAAAGTGTCACAACCGCTAGTGAAACTTGACCAATCTTTTTCTAGCATAAAAAAGAGGGTTCTACCGAACCTGTTATGTAAAAATAACAGGTTTTTCGGTTTGTCTTATGTGATGGACGGGGTTATAAGGAATGAAACCCTTATAGAGACAGACATTGCCGCAATTTTTGTCAATTGTTTGCGATATGGAGCGAACTAATCAATTAAATCTCTTGCCAGATAAGGATTTAGTCGATTTATGCCCCCCTATCGAACCATACCAAGTCCCGACGAGCCAAATAACACTTTGAGATGAGAGAACGGGGAACAGGGGGGATTGATGTCATTAGCTGATAAAAACCATGTTTTTGACTCAGCTTTGCTAAGGTTCAAGCACTAAAAAAAACCAGACTATTCTCTGCTTATTGTCCATAACGTCACCTTTTCCTTCAATAATCATTTCTTAGTTGTTGCCAAAATCTCAACCCTTTTCCCTGTTCCCCGTTCCCCGTTTCCTTTTTCAATCATCAGTTTAGCATACTAAGTTCGGTAGAGCCAGAAAGAGAAATAAAAAAGAGGTGATTGAGATGTTTTTAAGCTATCTAGGATTTATCGGGTTTTGTGTGATTTTTGGAGCCTTAGTCTTACTAGCTTTTGGGGTTTTACGATGGTTGCACATCCCGTCAGGAAATTTAATCGATTGGTTGATTGGGATCGCCAGTTTTTGGTGGTTGTTAGTGATTGTGACTGTTCCTTGGAACATTTATTTTGATGCCCAGGAAGTCATCGCAGAAGCAGCAATTTCTCAAGAAAAAAATATTACCGTAGATCGGAAACAAGTTGATTATGTTAAGACAGTAGCGCGTTGGTCAATTCGGCTCGCAATCGCCTTACATTTGCTGTCAGGAATTGGACTTTATACCTTAGCAGCAACGGGAATTAGTGCAGTAGGATATGTGAGTTCTGGTGCAACTTTATTATTGACAGCTTTACGTCCGGCGATTCGGGCTTATCAATATTTAGCCGTGCGTTTGTCAATGATTCGACAACAGATTGAGTATCCCAGAGAGGATGTAGTAGAGTTGCGTAATCGCGTCTCTATTTTAGAGGATAATCTGGCAATAATCAGGGAAAAACTGGATACCGAAGCAAATATACAGCAAGAAGAAGTCCAAATAAATCGCCAAGAATTAGCCCGTCTGAAAGCCTTACTAGAAAAATTGGAGGCTAAAAATCAGGTTGAACATGAAACCTTATCTCAGGAAGCACAAAATGCGATCGCACAACTGACAGAAGACAGTCAATTTCTCAATCATGTACGAGAGATTATTCGCTTTTTCAAGACAGCTTAGATGAGATTAATTTCTTAAGAGATGTAACCAAGGCTGAAACCCTTACTGTTCCCTATTCCCTTGTCTCCCCAGTTAACTTTACCTTTATCTGATTACTTATGTCCTTTCAAGAGAATCGAATCATCTCAATAGAAATCGTCAATTCTAGCTCGCCAGCCGAACTTTTACTAGCTCTCAAGCAATGGCTAGAATTAGATTTGATTGCCGACAAAAGACTAGAATTAGCAATAAATGCGAGAGAAAATCAAGAAACCCTCGCTCTGACAATAACCACCAGCGTCCCTATATCTAACTTTTTAGAAGGTTTGGGGCAATGGCAGGAGCGAGGCTGGCTGACTGCTTCTCAAATCCGGGTTGTTATAAGAGTGAGAGCCTCCCATCCCCCTCTACTACAAGGTTTAGAACAATGGCTCCAATTAGGATTACTTGAGGAATCTCAAGTCAAGCAACTGTGTCGGGAAAACCTCTCCTGTGTCATGCCTATACTGACAACTGCCCCTACCAGAGAGCCGCTGCCAGACCCCATCTCCTCCCAGCCGCCTCCCCCACCCGCGCTACCTTCTCGACGGCCAGAAGCTCCCCGTAGAATCCCGCCACAGCCGCCAACATCTCCTCGACGGCAGGAAACTCCCAGCCAGTTTGGACAAATGTTACAGTCTTTGATGGCAGAATTGAGCGTCCTCTGGCTGCTGCTGTTGGGAGTCTTCATGGTGGTCATCTCCTCTGGTGTCCTCGCCGCCAACTTTTGGGAAAAATTCTCAAGCGCCGGACAGTATGGGGTTTTGTGGCTTTATACTTTAGCTTTTTGGGGAGCCAGTTTTTGGAGTAGCCAACAGCCGCGCCTGCGCCTGACCAGTCAAGCTTTGCGCCTGGTTACTCTGTTGCTAGTGCCGATGAATTTTCTGGCCATGGATAGCTTGGGCTTGTGGCGCAACCCTCTAGACTGGTTGATTGTGGTAGTGGCTGCCCTTTCCCTTACCGCCGTAACAGTTCAACTATTCCGGGGGAGGTACGGGGAAACTCGCCCGGCAGGATTTTCTCAAAGTCTGCCGAATCACTTGGGATTGAGCTATCTGCATTGGGGATGGGCAATTGGGGGTTTTCCCTTGCTGGCAACTTACTTGGGCATGGTGGGAACAACTTTGATCTCCCTTTCCCGTGTTCCTGAAGGAGCCGGACAAGAAGCAGCATCAAGGAGAGAAAGATTAGCCCCTTTTAGCTTAAATGAGGCAATTGTCGTCTATGGGCTAGTTATCCTGCTGGTGCGGGCAATTTTTATCGCTCAAGTAGAGATTAGCCAATTGGGGCTGGCTGTGGGGATTTGCGGCTGGTTAGCCAGTTGGCAGACCAGACAATCTGTTTCCTTGTGGCAGCGTATCGGCGGTAGCTTGCTGCTGCTAGGTTGGTTACTGTCGGTGGGTGAAACACCCTGGCAGGCCCTGGTAGTGAGTGGTTTATCACTCCTGTTTTTTGCGCGACGCATCGGTTACTCCTGGCGGAAGTTCGACTTGGCAGCAGCCTTGCTGATTGGGTTGCAGGGGTTGTGGCTGGCTTGGCGCTTACTTCCAGACACTTTCAGGCAAGGGGCAATCGCCTTGGGGACTGGTTTAACTGGCGCTGAAGCTACCCCTTGGGCGTTACTAAGCTTAGTTCTCTTTCCTTACCTAGTCTTGATCCTGTTCCTGACAGATTGGTTCTCCCAATTGGGCAAGCGGGAATTAGCCTCTTTTACCGGCTCGATAGCCTTGTTCTGGGGAACAACCTTGACCTTTTGCTCCTTAGTCAATCCTGCCTTGAGGACGCTCAACTTGGCAGCTTCAACCCTGGCGTTAGTAATTTTCAGCCAACGGCAAGTCAAACTAGCTTCCCTTCAAGAGATTTCCCGCCGTTTTCTCTCCCTGGCCTATCTCACTCACCTAGCTGGCTTGCTCACCCTAATTTTGGCGATTGACTGGGGATGGCCAAGGCTGAGTTGGGCAGTTTGGGGCGTGATTTTAATCATGCTGGCGGTGCTGGAATTGGCATTCAGCCTGAAACAGCCCTTTCCTCCTACTTCCTTGCTCCATCTCCTACACCACACAACTTGGAATCTGGGACTAATCTTGGCTGGGCTATCCTATAGCTTGTTTGTCCTCAATCAGGGGACAGTTTTCGCCCAGTTGACCTCTGTGTTGGAGCGCCCGCTTATGGGGCTAGAGTGGGGCTTAGTCTGGGGTTTGGCTCCCCTGGCCCTGACTGGGGTGGGAACTTGGCATCTGGCTCGGCGGGAAGTTGCCAGTTGGTTGAGTATGGGAGCTTTAGCCCTGTGGCAGTGGCTTATCTTAACAGCCCTACTCCTGCAAGGGTTGGCACCAGGAATTGCCTCAATTAGCTTAGGGATAGCTACAGGATTGATGTTCGTCAATAGCCGTAACTTAGAGCAGGTAGCAGCAGCAGCGATTACCGTAGGTTTTGGCTTGAGTTGGCTGGCACTGTGTTTGTGGGATGGCAGTTTTGGTTGGGCATTGCGGCAAGAAGCAAGCTGGCTGTTGGCAGGGGTAATTACTGCGACAAGCTTGTGGATTCTCCGCCAATGCTTAAGGGCATTACCGAATAATTTGGCGAGAATTTATGCCCAGGTTAGCGATGGTTGGGCAACTTGCCTCTCGCTCCTGATGTTATTGGCGCTTTCTGGCAATGTCCTTAATTCTCCAGACGGTAGAGAAGCGATCGCCACTTGGTTGCTGATGGGGGCGACTGCTTATCGCAGTTGGCAACCCTCGCGCCAACCTCAGCTAGTCATTTGGTTGAGCATCTCAGTCTTGCTAGTTGCCCAAATTCCCACCTGGACAGGGGAAGAAACTCGTCTCGTCACCTTTGCGATCGCCACTGGGTTGATGTTCTTTCAGACTCATCGCCTACAAAAATTAGCAGCGGCTGCCATCACGGTCGGCTTGTCCTTGGGCTTGAGCGTTGCCTTACTAGAGAGATTGCCTCTCTCTGGATTAGATTGGCTGTTGGCGGGGGCAATCGCCCTTATCCCCCTCTGGCCGTTGCGCTATTGGTTGAGCCAGCGTACTTCTAAACTTGCTCTCCTCTATGCCCGCGCCTGCGATGGCTGGGCAATTGCCCTCTGTAGTCTGGAGTTGTCGATTCTGGTAGCTAACACCTCGATAGTGCAGGAGCCTTTCCGCACTCTCCTCTTGTCGCTCTTGCTTATGGGAGCAACCGCCTATCGCAGTTGGCAACCTCCCCGTTTTCCCTCAGCAATCTGGTTGAGTATTGCCACCTTATCCCTAGTCCAGTTGCCCTTGCTAGGGCTGACAGGGTACAGGCTAATCGGCTTAGGAATAGCAACTGGGTTGATGCTGGTTCATGCCTATTATTTACAACAAGGGGCGGCAGTTACCCTTACCATCGGCTTCGCTCTGGCTTTGTGGGGAACTTGCCTGTGGGATGGTTGGGCGGGATGGGCTTTGCGTTCAATTGACGGCTGGTTGCTGGCAGTTGCCTTGCTCTTAGCTGTCCTCTGGATGCTGCGGAGTTGGTTCTTGCGCCGCCAGAGCCAACTTGCCGCCCTCTATACCCAGTCCCTCGATGGCTGGGCAATTGCCCTCTGTAGTCTGGAGTTAGTCGCCCTGACTCTCCATTCTCTAGCCGTTTACTGGGATTGGATGGCGGCCTCAAGCCTCTCTGTCCTAGCGGCTGCCCTGACTTTAGCGGCGATCGCCTATCGAAGCTACCTCGATCCGAGTAACTGGGGCATCTACGGGGTAGGCTGGAGCTTGGAACTGCTCACCATCGAAGTTCTCAACCTGACTAAGCAGTCTTTAATTGCCCTAGCGATCGCCAATATTCTCTTGGGATTGCTTACCCAACTGTTGGGAGATTGGTGGCACAGATCTACTCACAGACGGGAAATGCTCAATAGCTGGAATATTCTACCCTTGCTCTATGGGGCATTAGGAGCGGCTCTGCGTTGGGGATTTTTCAGTAGTTGGACTGGCTTGAGTTCTCTGGGACTGGTACTGATTGCCATCGGAGTTGGGCGGCGCTCTCCGGCCGGGAAGCCCTTGTTGTATCTGGGAATTGGCGGGATCTCCATCTCAGCCTACGAGCTATTGTTTTATCAAATTGCCGACCTGTCCCAAGGCGATCAATTTTTGGCAATGGCAGCCCTGGCCGCCAGCTTGGTTTACGGCTATCGGTTGCTCTCTCCCTGGTTGGCTGGCTACTTGCCTCTGACGGGTTCAGAATTGAAGTTGGTTGCCCACCTGCACTGGGCTTTGGGCAGTTGCCTGTTACTAGGGGCCTTATTCTATCCCGTTGCAGTCAATCAACTGTTGGGATTGGCAACCGGTATCTTTTTGACTCGTTATGCTATCTGGCAAGGGCGCAACCATCCTAACCAGGCGATCGCTGAAATGTGGGTCTGCCTGGGCATTCTAGAAGGGGCTGCGATTGGTGCCTATGCTGCCAATACTATTACTCCGATGGAATTCTTCTCTCAATACCTAGTTTCTTGGTTGGGAGTAATCGCCTCTGGAGTGGCTGTTTTCACCTATCTGCTCCCTTGGCGGCTTTGGGGCTGGCCACCTCGTCCTTGGCAATTCCTCGCTCTTGTTCTTCCCGGACTCGCCCTTGGGGGCAGTTTAGACAAGCTCAATCCCCTAGGTTTGCTGGTGGTGGCTGGATTCTATGCTTGGCTGGCTTGGCTGCGGCAGCAACCCCGGTGGTGCTATCTTACCCTCTTGTTAGTGAATTGGGCGATCGCCCGTTGGCTGGCGGATTTCTCTCTGGCAACTCCCTTCGCCTACAGCAGTCTTGTCGGACTGTCTCTCCTCTGTCTTGTCTGGATAGAACCTACCTGTCAGGGGAGGCAAGGCAAATCCTTGCGCCACCTGCTCCGCCTCTTGGGAACAGGCATTATTGCTAGTGCGGCTCTCTGGTTTCATCATCAGACGGGAATCCTGCCTGGTATTCTCAGTTTAGTGGCAATTTTTGCCGGATTAGCCTTACGAATTCGCGCCTTCCTCTATCTTGGCACTTTTACTTTTGTGGCTAATGCTTTCTATCAGTTGGTAATTTTGATTTTCCTTTATCCCCTGCTTAAATGGATTATCGGATTGCTGGTGGGGGTTAGCTTGCTCTCAATTGCTGGCAATTTTGAAACTCGCCGTACTCAATTAACTAGCTTGCTGCAAAATTGGCTCAGAGACTTACAGGAGTGGGAGTAATGCTTGATCCTTTGATAATGTCCTCTATGTAGGGCTGGCTGAATAATGGTAAAACCCTTTTAAAATAAGGCTTTTGACCTGCTAAAACCCGATGTTCATGCTGCGAAAATCGGATTAAGACCTTCAAAAACCTTGCATTATCCTTCTTTGAGTACACAAACTGGTACAAAAAAAAGAGGACAACAAAGCCTGAAACGACCGACGACCGGCTACTGACGACCGACTCCTAACCCCACCAACAAACTTTTTGCCGCAAACCCTATATAGTTGCATGATCTAGCTTTTTCAGGGCGCTGAGAGCATGAAGACGGACGATTGCTTCCCCATCGGCTGCTAAAGTCAGCAAAATACTTTTATTATCCCGCTCTAATTCTCCTAAAGCGATCGCTAGAGACTGTTTAACTCCCGTATCAGCGAGGATCGCCGGACGGGAGTGATAAAAATTACTGAGAATTTCCCCTGCTTGTCGGCGTAATTTCTGGGGGGTTTGCCGGCCGAGAATAGCGATAATTTCTCGACAAATCAAGACATTTTCGCTATATAAAGCCTTTTCTAGGTAATTTAAAGCTTCCCCATCCTCGATCCAGCCCAATGCTCGCACTACAGTTAATTTTAAACTATCGGGAGTTAAGGAAGATTGCAGCAGTGGATTTAAAGCTTTAGCTGAGGTTGCTGTGCCGATACGACCGAGAGCGATCGCAGTTTCTTGACAGATCTCGAGGTGGATATCGAATAACAGCGGTTGCAGATGGTTAACTAAATCTGCTTGGGGATAACTTGGCGCTAGGTAACTACTAGCTTTAATTGCTTCCCGTCGCACCTCGATGGCCGGATCCCGTAAAGCATCGAGGATAATCGCAGTAATCTGGGGATGGTGAAAACTGCTTAAAGCTTCGATCGCCATAGCCCGAATGGTGCTAGATTGATCCTTAACTACGGTTAAAAGCGGTTCGATAATTTCCGGCCGGCGAATTTGTGATAAAGCTTGTACGGCTAAAAAACGCCTGTTCGAGTCGGACAGTAATTGTTCTAAACTGGAGATCGCAGAACTGCCGATATTAGCTAAAGCAGCCGCAGCCATTTGGCTGAGTTCCTCCTCCTCCGATCTTTGCAATAATTGACTGAGAGCGAGAATACAGGCTCGATCGTCAAATTGACTGAGAATTCTTGCCAGAAACCAGCGCATTTCCCCATCTTGTTCCTCGGATTCTAACAGGGCAATTAAAGGAGCGATCGCCGATTGACCGATTTGAGGAAATAGTTTCGCTATCTCCCATCGCTGTTGAAAATCACATTTTTGTAAAGCTTCTAGGGCTAAATCGAGGATTTCATCGTTAATAATCGATTCAACAGCATCTTTTTGGTTTAAAAGTCGCTGTATGCTGGCGTTTAATGTCTCCCAGTCCTTTTTATTCAACGCTATCTGAGCTTTTTCTAGCAGAGCTTGCATCGTGAGAAATGGCCTCGATTTTCGTGCTACCTATCCTAAGAATGTCAGACTTTCTCGCTTTTGTCCTCTCTCATTATGCAAGAAACCGATAATAAATCTCAAAATTGTGCATCGGACATCAGTATTTAGGGTTTGCGACAAAAAGTACGGGCGAAGCATTCGGATAGAAAATCTCTGGTTTCACCGATAGGTTATTGCCCGAATGCTTCGCCCCTACAGGACGCAGGCCGATGAAGACGCAAGGTTTTGAAGCACGATTCTCTCAAAATCTGGCACCTGTTTCACGAGAAAAGCCACAAAACCCTTACCTTACCTACATTTCACATTTATTCAGCAAGCCCTATTTACTCAGGGCAAGCTATCCACAGACTTCTTGCAGAAGTGGGAATATGGACAAAAGTATATTATCGAAAAAATCGGGTCTAAAACCTCACCTTAAGGCGAAAAGTTTTGGGAGCGGGGCATAAATCCCCGTTACAAAAACGGCCTCCTGCCCCCTGCCGATCGCCCCCTGCCTTCGTTAATGACTTTCCCCTAAATCATCAAAACAAAACGGCTATTATTCCCAGTGTTTGGATAATCAGAAATGATGAAAATTTTCCCCGTTTAGTTACTTGTTATGTACTTTAAGGAGATAAGGAAATGAAACTCTTAGATGTGGTTGCTTTATTAGAAGACTTACCCCAATTGGGATTATATTGCGGGCAAGTGGGAACAATTGTAGAAGTCTATGAGCCAAATGTTTTTGAAGTTGAATTTAGTGATACTTCTGGCATTGCTTATGCTATCGAAATCTTACAAGAAAATCAATTAATGTTATTACTGGACTTCCCCCGTATAAACATACTAGCTATGGCTAAAAGTCTTACAGAGCCTGAGTTCAAGCAATGAAATACTAATGAACTACTGGACACAAAATCCTGAAGTTCTTACGCCGATAGGGTTTGAGGCAAAAATTTTCA
>NZ_JAPZSR010000447.1:0-2430 GCF_027531875.1 Microcystis sp. LE19-84.1B
TCGCGATTTTCGCGGGCCAGATTTCTTTGCTGTCCTCAATGTCGATGGTACGAGAGAGCGACAGGGTTGGGTAATTTGGGAAGAAGAGGGACGTTATCCTGATGTTATCGTGGAATTAACCTCTCCTAGTACCGCTAAGACTGATAAAGTGCGAAAAAAGGCAATTTATGAGGGAACCTTCCGCACGCCGGATTATTTCATCTACGATCCTTTTGATGGCAATTCTTTACAAGGATGGCATTTAGGGGCCGACCAACGTTACCATTCTTTAGAACGAAACGAGCGCGGCTGGTTATGGTGCGAAACCTTAGGCTATTGGTTGGGAACTTGGGAGGGTACTATTGACCGAGAAACGGCAATCTGGGCCAGATTTTATGACTCGGAAGGCAATTTAATCCCCTTGCCAGAAGAAGCAGCACAGGAGCGAGCGGCTGCAGCACAAGAGCAATTAAATGCTACTCAGCAAGCTCTGGAAGCGGAAAGACAGCGTTCTCAACGGCTGGCGGCTCGTTTGCAGGAAATGGGGATAGAGCTATAGTATAGCTGTATTTGTTTAGGTGAGGAGGTAAACTACTGGTGTTCCTCCTCGCTTAAAGTCGGTTAATTTCTCCTTTCACGGTGGAGGGATGCTGCAATCCCAGTCTATTTGAAATCTAGCTCGACACCTGTTTGCTGCTGTGATTACCTTTTGACCAGTGGGTAATTATTGATCAGAGTTTTCTTGGATTCTTCCTTAAACAGTAAACAGTGAACTGAAAACTCAAATCTGATAACTCAAATCTGATAACTGATAACTGATAACTGATAACTGATAACTGGTAACTGATAACTGATAACTGTCTCAACTAGAAAATTTATTTGGCACGACTACTTATACTTATATGTCTAATCTATCTTTGGGCGCGCAACCTCCCCTCGAATTTATCCCCCCTGACCTTAATCCCTTGCTTTTAAAGGGATGTCAAATCTTTTTACCTCTTTGGTTACAAACTCAAACCAACTTAAGAGAAATTTCGGCCGCCAATCTAGAAACTTTAATCACATTTTATCAAAAAAGTCAAGAGAAAAAAGTCCGTTTACTGCTCGCTTTCCGTCATCCCAGTATTAACGATCCCTACTGTATGGCCTATCTTGTGTGGAAATTAGTACCCAAAAAAGCCCAAGAGTTAGGAATAAAATTAAACAATCCAATTCACGCTCATTTTATGTATGATCGAGGGATTCCTTTATGGGCGGGAGAAAGGGTAGGATGGTTATATTCTAAGTTAGGTGGCACACCAATTCAACGGGGAAAAGCCGATTTAATCGGATTGCGTTCGGCTCGTCGTTTATTATTAGAAGGAGATTATCCTTTAGCCGCTGCTCCGGAAGGGGCAACTAACGGACATAATGAGCTTGTCAGTGCGATTGAACCGGGTATTTCTCAATTGGCTTTTTGGGGGGTGGATGATGTCAGAAAAGCTAAACAACAGCAAGAAGTAATTATTTTACCTATTGGTATTCAGTATTTTTATCTGACTCCAGTGTGGCAAGAAATCGAGCGAATTTTAACTAATTTAGAAACCGATAGCGGTTTAGAATCAATCCCGAATTCATCCCTAGAAGAAAATGTTTTATACGAGCGTCTTTTTCGGTTAGGACAAAGATTATTATCCTTAATGGAGGATTTTTATCGAGATTTCTACTATCAATCTTTACCTGTAGTACCTGCCAATGGTGATGATCCAAATGAAACCCTAGCCAAACGTTTAGCCAATTTATTAGATGTGGCCCTACAAACCGCAGAAAAGTATTTTCATCTTTCTCCTAATGGTAATGTGATCGAGCGCTGTCGTCGTTTGGAACAAGCAGGATGGGAACGCATTTATCGGGAAGAATTAAAACCCACTCATTCTATTTCTCCCCTTGAATTAGGATTAGCTGATCGACTAGCTGATGAAGCTAATTTAAGAATGTGGCACATGAGAATTGTGGAAAGTTTTGTGTCAGTAACTGGTTATTATGTCAAAGAAAAACCCAGCGTAGAAAGATTTGCCGAGACAATTTTATTACTCTGGGATTTAGTAACAAGAATTAAGGGAGGTAATCCCTTTTTTCGTCCCCAAATTGGTCAACAAAAAGCGATAATAACTATTGGTAAACCTATTTCTGTATCCGAGCGCTATGCCGATTATAAAAGCGATCGACGCTCGGCCGTAGCACAATTAACCCAAGATTTACAAACCAGTTTAGAAAGTTTAATTATTCATCAGTAGATAATTAGGGTTTGCTGAAAAAGTTTGTTGGTGGAGTCGGTTATCAGTTATCAGTTATCAGTTATCAGTTATCAGTTATCAGTTATCAGTTATCAGTTATCAGTTATCAGTTATCAGTTATCAGTTATCAGTTATCAGTTATCAGTTATCAGTTATCAGTTATCAGTTATCAGTT
>NZ_JAPZSR010000090.1:0-8070 GCF_027531875.1 Microcystis sp. LE19-84.1B
GACTAAGGTTATTTCTTAGCCGCTCGTGTAGGGTTATATTGTTTTGTAGGTTCTACATTTTCGTAGCGGCTTATCCTGTTTTGGTGTTTCTGTGTAGTTTGTTGGCAACGATTCGCACCACACCCCACACCCTACTACTAGGAAAAACTTTGTCAGCAAACCCTAACTATGACCACCGATACTGTCACCACTCCCTCGCCCCAAAAACTCTGGTTAGCAGCCATTAAACCACCAATGTATAGTGTGGCAATTATACCGATTATTTTGGGAACAGCGATCGCTTATCAGGAAACAGGTCTATTTTCTCTGCCGATTTTTGCCACTTTTATCCTCTCAGCTATTTTAATTCTCGCTTGGTTAAATCTCAGTAATGATGTTTTTGATGCCGATACCGGGATCGATGTCAATAAGGCACATTCGATCGTTAATTTAACCGGCAATAAATCTTTAATTTTCTGGCTGAGTAATCTTTTTCTATTAGTGGGTATTGCTGGTATTCTTGCTATTAGTTATTGGCGAGGCGATTGGACTATCCTAGAATTAATCGCCCTCTGCTGTTTTTTGGGCTATACCTATCAAGGGCCTCCCTTCCGTCTCGGTTATCAAGGATTAGGTGAAATTATCTGTTTCTTTACTTTTGGACCCTTAGCGATTGCCGCTGCCTACTATTCCCAAGCTGGTGCTTTTTCTCTCTCTAGTCTAGCGGCTTCAATTATTATCGGGATTACCACTTCTATCATCCTTTTTTGTTCCCATTTCCATCAAGTTGCCGATGATCTCAAAGCGGGTAAAAAATCACCTATTGCTCGTTTAGGTACTTTAAAAGGTTCTAAAGTTTTAACCGTAGTGACGGTTCTCGTTTACGTTTTAACGGTAGTTTTTGTCCTGCTGCAGGTTTATCCCCCTCTCACCCTTTTAATCTTCCTTAGTCTCCCTTTTGCTTGGCAATTAGTCCACCACGTTAACCAAAATCACGACCAACCTCAGCTAGTCAGTAACTGCAAGTTTATAGCGGTTAATCTTCACTTTTTTATTGGCATTCTCTTCTCCCTTGGCTATTTCCTTGCTTCCCGTTCATAGACCGGATTTTTTTTCTTAAACCCCTTGACAAAACCCCATCACTTGACATATACTTATACTCATAATGGGAATCCGTGCCTGCCTGCGAACCCCTCATTTTTAGGTGGGATAGACCGAAAAAAAATTAACCGAATTACTTTTTTCCTCTAGCTATCATCGGTGGTCAATATTCAGCATTCAGCTTGTATTTATTCTCCCCATTTCCCCACATCCCCATTTCCCCATCTCCAAACCCGATCGAGTTTGCACTTATTAACGGAAAAGTGACAGAATAGGGGGATAGATCGCCACAAATAAAGGTTAGCATGAGTGAACAGCCCCTCGGATCGGTTATTCAAGGTTCCCTGAGTGAAGGTTTAGAAATCCGTCTTTATCCGGATATTTCCGTGGAAGATATGCGCGTCGGTAAATTTTTAGTGGTGCAAGGCACTCGCTCGCGTTTTTTCTGTCTCCTCACCGATGTCTCCCTGGGTAACTCCAGTCCCCGAATTATCGCGAATCCTCCCCATCCCGATGATAGTTTTATGCGCGATGTTTTAGCGGGTAGCGGTACTTATGGTACGATTGAACTATCGCCTATGCTCATGTTCACCCCGACTGGAGGTAATTCTCCCGCAGTTTCCGACACTTCTTTAGGCTCTTTTCAACCCCAAACCAGCGCCGATTTAGAATTACTGCCAGTTAAAACTATTCCCGCGCATTTTAGCCAAGTTTATGAAGCTTGTGAGCAGGATTTTCGCATGGTTTTCGGTTGGGAAGATGATCCCACCAGAAAGAATTTTGCTATTGGTCAACCCCTTGACATGGACGTGCCAATATGTATTAATCTCGATCGCTTTGTGGAACGTAGTAACGGTGTTTTTGGCAAATCAGGGACGGGAAAATCCTTTTTAACTAGATTACTAATTTCGGGTATTATTCGCAAACAAGCAGGGGTTAACCTCATGTTTGATATGCACTCGGAATACGGTTGGGAAGCGATGAAAGAGGGGAAGGAGGTTTCTACGGTGAAAGGATTATGTCAATTATTCCCCGGACAGGTAGAAATTTATACCCTCGATCCCGATTCTACCAAACGTCGGGGAGTACGAGGAGCGCAGGAATTATTCTTAAGTTATAATCAGATTGAAATCGAAGATATTCGTTTAATCGGTCGGGAATTAGGCATCTCGGAAGCTAGTTTAGATAATGCCAATATTCTCTATAACGAGTATGGGGAATCTTGGATTACTCAGTTATTAAATATGAGTAACGAGGACATTAAAATCTTCTGTACGGAAAAACAAGGCCATGCGGGATCAATAATGTCCCTTCAGAGAAAATTAATGCGTCTAGATAGTTTGAAATATTTAAGAAGTGTTTGTCCCCACAATTATATCGATCAGGTTTTACAAGCTTTAGATGCGGGTAAGCACGTTGTTATTGAATTTGGCTCCCAAAGTAATATGCTTTCCTATATGTTAGCCACCAATATGATCACCCGTCGGATTCATGCTAATTATGTTAAAAAAGCTGAATATTTTTTACAAACTAAAAACCCCGTTGATCGGCCGCAACAGTTAGTAATTACCATTGAAGAAGCTCATCGATTTTTAGATTCTGCTGTGGTACATCAAACTATTTTTGGAACTATCGCCAGAGAGATGCGAAAATACTTTGTTACTCTCTTAATTGTCGATCAAAGACCTTCAGGAATTGATAACGAAGTTATGTCTCAGGTAGGGACGAGAATCACCTGTTTATTAAACGATGAAAAGGACATCGAAGCCATATTTACTGGGGTTTCTGGAGGGGGAAGTTTGCGATCAGTTTTAGCGAAATTAGACTCAAAACAACAAGCTTTAGTTTTAGGTCATGCGGTCCCTATGCCGGTAGTAATTCGTACTCGCGCCTACGATCAAAAATTCTATGCTGAAATAGGTGCGACCGACTGGAAAGAATTACCCGATGAGGAAGTATTAGCGGCGGCCAAAATTGCCAAAGCTGATCTAGGATTTTAGAAAAATTAATTTTTGATTGTAGAATAGAGTTGGATTGTTTTTACTGTTTACCTCCCATGACCGCTCAAATACCAATCTCGAAGATCAGCTTATACGATCGAGATTTTCAGCTATGGATCGAGACAACCGTTAACCAATTACGACAGGAGGATTTTGCCTCGGTTGACTGGACTAATCTGATCGAGGAATTAGGAAGCATAGGAAAAAATAATCGACAGGCTCTCAAAAGTTTGTTAATTCAATTATTAGCTCATCTGCTCAAGTTAGTTTATTGGCAGACGGAAAGAGAGTATAATGCTAATAAATGGGAAGCGGAAATTATTAATTTTCGAGTTCAAATTGCCGATCTGCTGGAAGACAGTCCTAGCTTAAAACCTTATCTCCTCGAAATTTTCGATTCTTGTTATGGAAAAGCTAGGCAAATAGTCTCAAAATTGAGCAAGCAAGAAATTCCCATAAAAGTCATTATTACCCCAGCAGAAACCCTGGATGAAAACTGGTTTCCTTAACTATGCAACAAGGTGATTTAATCGAGATCGAGATTACCGACCTCAACCATACGGGCGAAGGTGTGGGAAAATACCGAGGACAGGTGATTTTTGTGCCAGATACGGTTATTGGCGATCGCATTCAAACTCGCATCACCTATATCAAAAAAAGTCATGCGATCGGCAAACTACAAACTATTCTACAAGCATCTCCCCATCGTATCCGTCCCCGCTGCATCGTCGCCGATAAATGTGGTGGCTGTCAATGGCAACACATCGAGGATCAATTTCAGCGCCTGGTGAAAAAAGAGCAAGTACAAGAGGTATTAACCAGAATTGGCGGGTTTACCGATCCTTTGGTTTATCCTCCCCTCACCGGTAATTCTCCCCTCGCTTATCGCAATAAAGCTACCTATCCCCTCGGATTTTCCCCCACCAGCAATGTGCAAGCAGGTTATTATCGTCGCGGCAGCCATCATCTGATTAATCTCAATCAATGTCCGATTCAAGATCAGGCTTTAAATCCGTTTCTAGCAGAGATAAAACAGGATATTCAGGAGCAAGGCTGGTCAATTTACGATGAAAAGACCCATCAAGGACAATTACGCCATTTATCCCTAAGAATTGGCCGGCACACGGGAGAAATTTTATTAACCCTGATTAGTACCGATAATAATTTACAGGGAATTGAGACCCAGGCGCGGCAATGGCTGGCAAAATACGCCAATTTAGTCGGTGTAACCGTCAATTATAACCCCGATCGAGGTAATGCTATTTTTGGCAGTCAGACTCAAACTATCGCTGGAAGGGATTATATTACCGAAAAGTTCGCCGGATTAACCTATCAATTGGCTGCCGATACCTTTTTTCAGGTTAATACAGAGGCTGCTGAAGCCTTATTTGCGCTTATTTGCCAGAAATTAGAGCTTAAAGGTGAAGAAATTCTTATTGATGCCTACTGTGGTATCGGTACTTTTACTTTACCCCTCGCTAAACGGGTTAAAGAGGTGATTGGACTAGAATCCTATAGCTTTTCCCTCGATCGAGCCAAGATTAACGCCCAATTAAATAATATTACCAACACAACCTTTATTTTGGGGGCAGTAGAAAAAATTTTACCGCAACTGACAGTTAAACCTGACATTATTCTACTCGATCCGCCCCGCAAAGGTTGCGATCGATCTGTCCTTGATAGTCTGTTACAGCTGCAAAGTCAACGCATTGTTTATATCAGTTGTCAAAGTGCAACTTTAGCCAGAGACTTGCAATATCTCTGTCAAACAGGCGATTATCAACTGCTAGAAGTGCAAACCGCCGATTTCTTTCCCCAAACTCCCCACGTCGAATGCGCTGCTTTTCTTAGACAAAAAAACACAAATATGGTAGGATGAAATAAGGGGAAAAACCCGACCCTTTAGCCGTTTATGGCTGAAAAGTCAACGGTTAAGGATAATAGCATATTAAGCCCCGTTCCAGTTAACTACTTTTTTGATTAATTACCCGCTCAAAGTGGCCTTGATTCTCGATTGGTGTGTAGATCAATCATAAAAATATCTAATCAATCTCAGAGACATAAAAGGGACAAAATATGACTTATTAGGTATGGCAATCATCTAGATCGACGGTTAAGAGACCTTAATCTTTCTGTAAGAGAACAGTCATTGAATAAAAGCTAGAGGTAAAGCGCGTGATTGCTATTTCACTGCCAACAAGCAAAAGAAGCTGGAACACCATGAGTTTCGCTTCCACCTTGTATCTTTGTCCGATTTTAGATTTATTGACCGCTAGTATTCCCGAAGAATTAGAACCAGAAATTAGATTAGGATTGCAAGAAGCTTTAGTTAATGCCGCTAAACACGGCAATCATCTCGATCCCAGCAAAACCGTGGTTGTTCAATTTTCTAGCAGTAGAGACGAGTATTCTTGGGTAATTACCGACGAAGGTGGTGGATTTACCCCCCGTTGTCACCATCATGGCTGTAGTTGCGATTGTCCCGATTTTCCCCCCGAAGAAGCGGAAAATGGCCGAGGACTGTGTATGTTATATCAAATCTTCGACCAAGTTCACTGGAATCAAACAGGAACCCAACTGAAACTTTGTAAACAAATTAAACAGGAACGCTGGTTGAATTAATGGCCATGACCATGAGAAGGACAGGGAGGAGCAGAAATCGAGCGATCGAGCCAGCCTGTAGCCTGTTGTAGCCGAGGAAGTGCTTCTTCTGGCTGATTATCTAATAAAAACACCAAAGCCGTCCCCACTTGTTCAGCGGCCCGAGCATTACGGTTGGCCTTCAGACGATGCCAGTCAATCGGTGCGATCGCCAAACGTTCCGCCAAAATCCGCGCCAATTCCAGGGTAGATAGATCATCAACAGTCTGAGAGGAGGAAGAGACAGGGGATGGAATCATAATCAAAAGGTTTCGTAAAACCGTAAAATCGTCTATAACTATAGTTTAGACGCAGGAAATCCCATCGAGTCCATGTCCTTAGAAGAAAACCCCTATCCTAACGATGAATCGGCAGAATTTACCCAAGCGATTGAAGAAGTCGAAGCGGCGATCGCAACATTAAAAGACCGTTATCGACAGATCAACGAAGCAGAACAGCAAAAAAAAGACCTAGAGGCACAATTTAGCCAAATAGAACCCCAATGGCGGGAAAATCCCCTACCTGAACTAGAAAAGGAATTGTTACAAATTCGCGAACAGATTCAAGAATTAGAGGTAATTTTAGAAAGCAATTTACTTAAAGAAGGGGAATTAAAGCGCCTATTCTGGGAAGGAATCCGTCGCGGACTACTGGGGGAAGTTTTTTGGCAAATTGTCCGCTTTGGTGGTATCGGAGTCTTACTGGGTTGGATTCTGCGATCCTGCAGCGGGTGATTAACTGCACAGGAGTGGGGTGTGTTGCCTTGAGAAGCTGATTAGGGTTCGGTTCCATCGAGACGGATTTTACAATTATTGGCATTGAGCGTATCTAGAGGATCGCCGTTATAAGTGCCTTGTTTAACTATTCCTAACAAAGAAGCGATAACTATACATTTTCTCTCTTGGTTGGGATAGGGCTCGTCGGCATTGGCGGCGGAATATAATACGATTATCGCTTGATCTTTCGGCGGATCAAACCGGGGGAGCTTACTTTTTGGCTCCTGCGGCACATGACCCCGAAAGGAAAACTGCACCCCCGGACTGCCGCCCAGGGTGGGAAAATTATTCACCACCATAAATACTTCCTGCGGCAGATTTAAGGAACCCGCATTAGTATTAGTCGCCACTAAACAACCTGGGTCACTGGCAGTTATTTGCCGGTAAACCGTGGGACCAGTGCCAGTCTCGTCAGTAAAATTAATCGTGCAAATTCTCCCTAGACGGATGGCTTGTTTTTGAGCATCCTGTAGGGCTGATTGTATAGCATCGGTGGCTTCTTGGACTTTATTGCTATTTAACCAAGCTAATAAATTAGGTCCAGTTAAGGCGGCAAGAATTCCCGCAATTGCCAAAGCTACCAAAATTTCTAACAGGGTAAAACCCTGATTTTTATGGACATTTAAACGACGCATCGGGAATCACCTCGACAGAACTTCTGGCAATAACATCATTTTCTTGGTTTTGGTAATCATTAGGAGTTTGACCCGTTGCTAACTTGACTTGATAATCAATACGGAGACGATGGGGATTATCCGATTGTTTAGCAATATTAAAAGTTCGAGCGAGAGAATAGTTTTTCCCGACAATTGTTCTTGTCGGTACTAATTCTTGAGCCGTCGGTATAGTGATGGTGGTCAGGGGAGTATTCGTTAGTCTTCTTCTCAAAGCTGTGCCATAACCCTGATTGATATTTGTACACACATCTGGACTGACATAACTGGGACTGGAAGTCACATCTAAAGTCGAAGCTAAATATTTGACATCCTCAAAATCTTCTTGTATCCAAAAGTTAGCTTGAGCTTGTCTTTCTGACCGAACTTTATATAAGGCATTCACTGCCATTAACTGTAGGGTTCCCGTTAAGAAAGCAGTAATAACTAAAATGGCAATGATTACTTCTAACATCGAGAAACCTGACTCGGACGACGGTAGTTTTAACGGTATTCCCTTTTCTTTTGATTTCACTTTTCACCCCCCCAGTTTTTCCTGAACACTACTGACTTTTTTTATCTCTCAACTACAGAGTACCCAGTTGACATCCTCACCGCCGTAAACGGACGGTGATTCCCAAACCTCACGATTTAGGTTTCTGCTTCTTTCCCGAAGGATTTTTCGCACCTGCCTTAACAGATTTACTCTGTTCTGGTCATCAGGTCGCTCGACAGACTGACACCGCAAGCCCTGCGGCCAAAATATTTTTACTAGCGTTAATATCTCGGTCATGGTGAGTCCCACAGTCTGGACAGTCCCATTCTCGAACATTTAACGGCATTTTCAAGGGCAATATACCCGCAATTACTACACCTTTTAGAGCTAGGAAACCATCTATCTATTTCGATGTAATTTCTCCC
>NZ_JAPZSR010000020.1:0-4448 GCF_027531875.1 Microcystis sp. LE19-84.1B
AAAGTAGAGGGAACACAGGACGCTTTAATTCAGGATGTCTCTGACCTTAAGGGAGCAAAATCGTTGATTATTCCCGTGGTAGTGGCAGTATTAACCAGTATTCTGACTCTGCTGGTGCGATCGATCCCGAATCCTTAAAAGTTTCCTCCCCCCCTGCCCCCCCGACATCGGGGGGGGTAGTAAATTCGTAGGTCGGGGTGAGGCAACGAAACCCGACCTAGACCCTCGGTTGTTGGGTTTCTACGGCTTAAAGCTTCCCCCCCCCTGCCCCCCCGACATCGGGGGGGTTAGGGTGACGGTATTAACCCGACATCGGGGGGTTAGGGTAGGTTGATTGATGAATCAACCTACTATCCCTTGTTCCGACGACCTTTAACCCCCAGTAATCCCAATCCGAACAGGGACAACGCCGCGATCGCACTAGGTTCGGGAGTGCTGGCCACCGGACCGGTTATCTCGGTTGCGTTGATCCGGAAACTGTTCAAAACGCTACTGTTAGAGAAACTACCTCCACTGTTATTGCTAACCCGGGCTCCCGATGACGTGGCGATGCCCGTCGGGGTTATACTCGGATTAGAGCTGCGCCAGTTGAAACTTCCACTGGTGCTGGTAACGTATAACCAGTATTTAGTACCGGCGGCAAACGTGAAGGGGCTAGTGGGAGTGAAGGTGTAGTTAGAGATTGCCGCTCCTAGACCGGTGGGATTGGTGAAACTGGCGAGGACGGTACTGCCCGGATTGCTGCCCCCCACATCATTGCGGATCTGGACGACGGGAACATCTCCTGGATCGTAGTTACCGAGTCGCAGGATGGCGTTTTCGAGGCTGTAATTGTTACCCGCGGGTAGGGTAAAGGCGAGCGCTTTTACAGCATTGGTGCTAATCCCACTGCCCCCATCATCATTATTTTGCGGGAGATTCCCGATCAGAACTGCCGCGCGGACAGGGTTTACCCCCCCCCATTAGTACAAGAGAACTGCTAATGCCCGCTAACACCAAAGACATGGATGAGGTTTTCATGATCTCTAAAAAAGTTAAGAAAGACTGCGTTAACCCTATCGCAGCTGTCTCTTCTGTGGAACCATTGATTAGATTTTGTTATCATTTACCGTCTGGTATGATATTTAATTCTATAGGGTGTTGACAAAATGGCTAGAAAGTGGTAAGCAAGATCGGGCGGTTTCTGGTCGTGCCAAGTAAATTCGTAGGTCGGGTTGAGGCAACGAAACCCGACATAAATCCTCGGTGGTTGGGTTTCACTATAGTTGAACCCAACCAACCGCTACAATATTAATAGGCGATCGAATGTTCCCGGAAATTCATGAGTCAATCCCCCGTTACCGATTCCCTAGACATAAATCCTCGGTTGTTGGGTTTCACTATCGTTCAGCCCAACCTACTATCTGTTATCATATTTAATTCTATAGGGTGTTGACAAAATGGCTAGAAAGTGGTAAGCAAGATCGGGCGGTTTCTGGTCGTGCCAAGTAAATTCGTAGGTCGGGTTGAGGCAACGAAACCCGACATAAATCCTCGGTTGTTGGGTTTCACTATCGTTCAACCCAACCTACAGCTACAATATTAATAGGCGATCGAATGTTCCCGGAAATTCATGAGTCAATCCCCCGTTACCGATTCCCTAGACATAAATCCTCGGTTGTTGGGTTTCACTATCGTTCAGCCCAACCTACAGCTACAATATTAATAGGCGATCAAATGTTCCCGAAAATTCAGATGAGTCAATCCCCCGTCACCGATTCCCTAGAAATTATCCTGACAAATATCACGGAAAAATTAGTATAGTAAATTCGTAGGTCGGGTTGAGGCAACGAAACCCGACATAAATCCTCTAAATACGGTTATTAAAAGCTGATTATTTATTGCCCCTTTTGCCGTTCCTCATAAGTAGGGTTTGCGGCAAAAAGTACGGGCGAAGCATTCGGATAGAAAATCTTTGGTTTCACCGATAGGTTATTGCCCGAATGCTTCGCCCCTCTGAGTAACGCACAGAAAACGGGTTTCTCCGAGAAACCCGTTTTCTACTCATGCACTCATGCAAAAAGATGTTTTTTCATTAAAAAAAACTCGATCGCTTAAATGCGATCGAGTCGAGAAAAAACAGACTAATTACTAATAGTCGAAATCTCCACCGCCGGCGGGAGCAGCGGCTTTTTCTTTTTCGGGTTTATCCACCACAATACACTCGGTAGTTAAAACCATACCGGCGATAGAAGCGGCATTTTGTAGGGCAGAACGAGTCACTTTTGCGGGGTCAACGATACCCGCCTCAAACATATCGGAGAACTCACCGGTAGCGGCATTATAACCGACATTAAAGGGCTTTTCTTTCACCCGTTCGGCAATAACTGCACCGTTTTGGCCGGCATTTTCAGCGATCCGTTTTAAGGGAGCAGCAATGGCGCGAGAAACGATTAAAGCACCGGTTAATTCTTCATGGTGTAGGGTTTCTTTGGCCCAGGTTTCCAATTGGGGAGCCAGGTGAGCTAAAGTAGTACCACCCCCGGGGACGATACCTTCTTCTACGGCTGCTTTAGTGGCGTTAATCGCGTCTTCTAGGCGCAATTTGCGGTCTTTCATTTCCGTTTCGGTAGCGGCACCGACTTTAATCACTGCCACACCCCCGGCTAATTTAGCCAGACGTTCTTGCAGTTTTTCTTTATCGTAGGAGGAATCGGTTTCCTCAATTTGACGGCGAATTTGCTCACAACGGGTTTTCACTGCCACGTCGTTGCCTTCGGCGACGATGGTGGTAGTATCTTTGTTCATGGTGATACGGCGGGCCGTACCTAAGCTATCAATTTTGGTGGTTTCCAGTTTTAAACCCGCATCTTCGCTGATTACTTGACCACCGGTTAAAACGGCGATATCTTCTAACATCGCTTTTCTGCGATCGCCAAATCCAGGGGCTTTCACCGCAGTGACGTTAAGAACACCGCGCAGACGGTTAACCACTAGGGTTGCCAAAGCTTCTTTTTCAATGTCTTCGGCGATAATTACTAGGGGTTTACCTTGACGGGCCACTTGTTCGAGAATAGGAACCAAATCTTGCACTAAACCGATTTTTTTGTCGGTAATCAGAATAGCGGGATCTTCAAAAACGCATTCCATGCGTTCGGTGTCGGTGACAAAGTAGGGAGAGATATAACCTTTGTCAAAACGCATCCCTTCGGTGATTTCTAGTTCGGTGGTCATCGATTTCCCTTCTTCTAGGGAAATTACGCCTTCTTTACCGACTTTATCCATGGCCGAGGCGATCATTTGACCGACTTCATCATCGTTACCGGCAGAGATAGCGCCCACTTGTGCGATCGCTTTGGAATCTTCTACGGGTTTCGCGTGTTTGGCGATTTGACTGACGAGGAAATCGGCAGCTTTATCGATCCCTTTTTTCAGAGAAATCGGGTTAGCACCGGCGGCGACGTTGCGTAAACCTTCTTTAACGATAGCGTGGGCGAGAACGGTGGCGGTAGTTGTACCATCCCCCGCTACATCGTTGGTTTTTGAGGCGGCTTGGCGAATTAAAGCCACACCGGTGTTCTCGATATGGTCTTCCAGTTCGATTTCTTTAGCGATGGTGATGCCATCATTGACGATTTGGGGTGCGCCAAATTTCTTTTCGAGGACGACGTTACGACCTTTGGGACCAAGGGTGACGGCTACCGCTTCGGCCAGGAGATCCATGCCTTTTTCTAGGGCCCGACGAGCATCTTCGTTGTAGATAATAGATTTAGCCATAATGTATCGTTATTCGTGCAAAATAGGGGTTTTCAAGGGTAGATGATTAGGAAACGGACGCGAGAATGTCTTTTTCGGAGAGGAGAACGTACTCTTCGCCACCAAGTTTGATATCGGTTCCGGCATATTTGGAGTAGAGAACTTTGTCACCCACACCCACTTCCACAGGGGTGCGGCTACCGTCATCGTTGCGTTTGCCAGCGCCGACGGCCACGACTTCCCCGATTTGGGGTTTTTCTTTAGCGGCATCGGGAAGGAAAATGCCACCGGCGGTTTTTTCTTCGCTGGGGCTAACTTTAACGAAAACTCGATCGCCTAGGGGTTTAACAGTTGTTACGTTGATGCTGACTGCAGCCATGGAATATCCTCCGTTTGTCTTGTATTTGGGTAAGTGCCTTTTCCAGATTAGCACTCTTACCTTCCGAGTGCTAATTTACCGAAATACAAGGCCCCCTGACAACGGCTCGATCGGTACGGGTTCCCGAACTATGGTGTTAAGCTAGGGTTTGCTGAAAAAGTTTGTTGGTGGGGTTAGGGACTTGCGTGGGAATAATATCCCAGCCAGAAAATCGCTCTGTAGAAGAACCAGACCGGCCAGATGGCACATTATCAAAGCGCAAGTCCCTAACATCTCGAAGGCTCTCGCCCTACTTAGGGTGATCAGCAAACCTGATCGATCGGAGGGCGCAAGC
>NZ_JAPZSR010000262.1:0-31060 GCF_027531875.1 Microcystis sp. LE19-84.1B
CAATTGCTTGGCGGACGATTGAAAATAATCTAACTCCATTGCGTTCACAATTACAGGAAATTTTAGAAAATGAAGCCGAAAATTAATCTATAAAAATCCCCCTCAACTTATTCAATTAAGGGGGAATGAGTTATATAAAAAGGCAATTTAACCGACGTTACTGGGTTCTTTTTCGAGGGAATGAGAGCGTTTTACTTTCCGTTTTATGGTTGCACCTGCACCAAGTATTCCCAGGGAAAGGAGACTTAGGGTTGAGGTGGGTTCGGGGATTTCTCTAGATCTATAAACTTCGTCCATGGATTCTGCTCCGTCCATAAGCAGTCTTCCACCCCTGCCATCATAAACAAGACCAAAGGCAGATGCGGTTACATTTTTTACAAATACCTCTCCAGGTTTACCAACGGCCTTAACATTTTTTTCACACTTAATGGGACTGAGACCATCAACAAACATATCTCCGACACAAGCCGGATTCTTTCCAATGCTAGTTTGGGTTAAAGCACCACTAATTGATGCTATTGAACTAACTTGTCCTGTTTTTTCTACTGTTCGTTTATTAATGCTTACTAGACTATTACTTTGAGATTCATCCTTATCACAGATTCCATTGACACACGCAATCAACAACCTGGCTGATTTAATTGTTGTAAAATCTTCTGGCTGTAAAGGTCTTCCAACAGGTGCAACAATACCCCAAAGTTTTAAAATACCATCTAATATTACAGAAATCTTATCAAAGTCATTTACAATACCTACAGATTGAAGTGTTGAACTAGAACTTGATACTGTAGCAGACAGTACAGGAGTTTTTTGACAAAGAAGTGATATGGAAAAACTGAAAACACATAAACCCGATTTCAATAGAGAACTTTTAACTCTGTTCATTTTCATTATTTTTGCTTAAGCTAAGGTTTCTAAGAGCTTATGACATTAAAGATTAACTTTCAAGCACTAAAAAGTAATATAAAGTCGTATAAAGTACCTAAATTTACATTCTGTGCTATAATGTCAAGCAATTATGACTTAATCCCATAGTTAAACCAATTCCATGAACAATTTTGATATTCACTCTTTAATTACAACTGTTGATAATCTCATCTTTTCCTATACAGGAGAGAATTTAGATGATGTTCAGTCTGAAATTCTAGAAGGTGTGATTAATCACCAAAAATACACAGAAATCGCTAAGAATCATCATCGTTCCGAGAAATATGTCAAGGATGTAGCTGGTAAATTATGGAAAACCTTATCGGAAATTTTAGGAGAAGAAGTTAATAAAGCTAATCTTAGGTCTAGTCTGCGAAGATATTATTATAATGTCGCTAAAAATAATGTATTTGGAATCCAAATTAGTGAAGGTAATATCTGTAATCAACTACCAGAAAATCAGTTACAAAAACCTAATCTTGCTGAAGAATATAAACTCGAAATCGCTACAGAATTGATAAAAGAAGGCTTAACCGTGGAACAAATTGCTAGAGTATTAAAACTTCCCTTAGAATTAGTTAAAGAGCAACTTGAAAAACCTAAGCAACCTAATTAGAAGTTAGGTTGACAGTCGTAGAGGGTGTTAAGCTATCGTTAACGCACCGCTTAATGGTTATCCTGGCGAATTGTCGCAATTTAGTGGATAGGGTTTTTCGGTGGATTAAGCTTCGCTAATCTCTACTTATACCTGAACTTTCCCATACATATATACCACAATAACCAAAAACCCTTATCCATCAATGGATACGCCCATTAACTTTTCTGAATGTACCCATGTTTATTATAATATTTCTTAATAAACAAGTGGGGGAAGTTTAGGCGAAAATTCCCTAATTGTAATTCTCCTCGGCAACAAAAGGCGTTAGATTTATTCGGGGTTTCCTTAATTTGTACCCAGTAACGGCACATTCAGATACAGCACGGGTTATAGTCTTTTGTCAAGGAGGAATTCCAATAATTAAATCTCTACCTTTTAAAATACAAATCGACTATTAGAAGTAAATCCGTAGTCAATTACTCATAACTTCGGTGGCCGATTGTAACCTTTAAGGTGTTTGTCCAAAGACCATATATAGACGCGGCGGCCTGGATTTTGATCACAAATTCTTTGCCAATCATGAATGATAGAAAGGTCTCCCAGTCCCCTACCTTGCATCGCTTGATCAGGAAACTCTTTTAACCATCCTTGCAGGTCTTCTTGCTTTAGAAAATTAATAGGGGTGAAGGGAGATTCTCCTTCAAGAGCTTGTGTTACCCGATTGACAAATTTTTCTGCACAAATACGTCGCTGATTGCCATCTACCTTTTTGGACTTGGCAATATGATTGCCAGTTTCCAGAATAGTCGCCATTGGCAAAAAAAGAGATTCTCTAGCTTCAATTTTCTCTTTTAACTCTTGAAATATTAACTCAGATTGACTCGCTTTGTGGGGGACATTAAGTATCTCTAAAAAGATCGAAGTATCGATTAGGCAAATAGCTCCCATCAGGCTACTTCTCCCTGTTTTAATTGCTCTAACCAACTTAGCGCGTTTTGTTGACGTTGTTCTGCTGTGGACTTATCCTTTAAGAACTTATCTAATACTTGTTTAGTCATCAACTGACCAAGAGTTCCCTGCACAATTAATTCGGGGAAACGCTCTAAATCAGCTAATCGGACAATACGACTATCTCCTGCTTGCGGATCTCGGTAACAACAAAGTACATTTCCAATATCACTATCGGGTACTGCATCTAGTAACGCCGGGTTATGGGAGGTGATCAGTACCCTCAGTTTTCTTTCTAAGGCAATCTCCCGAATTTGCTTAACTAAATTATCTGCACGACTGGGATGAACACCATTATCGATCTCTTCAATAATTACGAAAGTTCCAGGATTTACACTTAGTAGAGTTGCAGCAATCGCTAAAACTCTCAGAGTACCATCAGACAACAAAGGAGCATCTATCTGATGTTCTTTTTTCCCAAAAGACTCTATTAGTCTCACCATAACATCGTTGCGGTCTGTAATGATAAAGCGAATATCGGTAATATCCTGTTCTGGTAATGAACGAATGAAGTCAAGCAACTTGTTTTTTTGAGTCTCTCCCTGCTGACAAACTGCGTAAAGAACACTAGAAAGGTTAGAGCCATCTTCTTTAATATCATCATCTTTAGCGTAAGCATAATCCCGCATTACTGCTGGACGAGGATCAAGAAAGACGATATTCCTCAAGGTTTCTCGAATTACTTTAGTAACTGCTGGAATAATTTTTTGTGATTTAGTATGACTTTGCTGGAACCGACTGGGAGTTTCCAATTGATAAAAAATAGCTTGTCGGTTAGAGCAAGGTATGTGGGGCTTTTTACCACCTTTATTAAAATTGTTATACATCACCCTAATTTCATCGGTGTGCGGGTTAGGATCGCCATCAATTTTGTAAAGTGTTAATTCCTGATCTTTACTAGCTTTACTGACACTTTCTCCGCTTATAATAAGTTGGTCTGATAATAGCCCAATTTCAATCTCGAAATCAGTCCAACCATCGGGAGCGTTATCAATGTGTGTTCCCAAGGTAAAATACTGTTTTTCTGCACCGAAAAGATCGATCGCTTGTCCACGGGCAATTGCATTACCGCTTTGAATGTTGCGTTCAATGTCATCTAACCTGCTGCCTTTCGCTAACCACGAAAGTAAGCGAATTGCTTCTAGTGCATTACTTTTCCCTGACGCATTAGCACCAATTAAAAAGGTGATGGGTGCTAGAGACAAGGTTGCCTCCTGATAGCTTTTGAAATTCCGAAGAGTCAGCGATGTTAACATACTTTTCACCCATTAAATCTTGACTGGTGCAGTTTGAGCATTTGTACTAAAAGCTCCAATACGCAGTTTAAATTCAGCGCAGTTTATATACTCTAACGAGTACCGAAAACTAGCACCCATAACCTTGAAAACTCAAACTGTAGGGCAGGGCATATCCGAACAGTATAATCTAGGCTTGGGGAGATAAGGTCGCTGTTTATTGGCATTAGGGCGGAACCCTTACCCTTACTGCAGGTCGCTTCTCAGAAAAAATTGAAAAGACGCTACTGGGTACATTTTTCCTTTGAAAATGGCTGTACCGTTGACTGTATCTAGAGTAGAGCGATTCTGTGGAGTTGGCTGTATAGTGATCGCTAACCTTATGGTGACAGATGGTGTCATTAATCTCTAGAGTAAGCAATTCCCTCTGTAGCCATGTTTTTGCTGGTTTTCAGCCCCGAAACAAGCTATAATGGTCGAAAGGTCAAATTGGAAAATTTTTGCCTCAAACCCTATCTGCGTAAGAACTTCAGGAGTTTGTGTTCAGTAGTCCGTTAGTATTATATTGCTTTAACTCAGGCTCTGTAAGACTTTTAGCTATAGCTAGTATATTTATACTGGGGAAGTTCAGTCATACTTCAACCTAACCTAAGTTCTAACTGACGAGGATTGAGGGAAAAATTGACTCTTTACATAATGACGTGTTCTACTTCTAAATTCTGATTTTTAAAGCGTCGCGCCACTTCTTGCGACTTGACGATCGAATCCCCAGCTTGTTCGGTAAATTTATTCGAGTCGGTGGGTTGCATTCTGAACTATGATAAGCCAGTGTCAGAGGTCTAGTATAGCGTGCTATCTGGGCAATTACACGGCGATCGGCGATCGGGGGTGGGAAGTCGGGGGTTCGGAGTGAATCGATAAAAAATTACGAACTATGACAAAATAAAGCGAGTATTTGCGATCCATCCCTATCGGAGAATTCATGCTAGAATTTACTTGCGGTATCTTAAAATCGGCTCTTCTGGTTTCTGTGTGGAAACGAGGTCTATACTGATAGAATATCCGCAAAATAGTCTTAAAAGTCTTGTCCAGTAAGCATTTCACGATTCCATAAGCAAAAATTATCACACAAAGCCGAGAAGAGCCTAAAATCTCGATGGAAAATTCGGAATCAGCTTCTAGAGATGTATCTTTTTGATCATCGGTTCGATCGCTCGTTTCCTATTCCTGCTCGAAATGTGGAACCAGTAGATCGATCGATATTTATGTGGTGATGTTTATTCGATCACGGACGGGCTAAGTACCTTCAATAATCAGATTCATTAGGAAATCAAAATATTATTGAGCTAGGAATAATGCTATGCAATTGATAGACGAACATATAGACGAACAGATAGATAAAAAAATCGGCGAGGTTCGCACCGATTCTATCGATCTCAGTTTCGGTGAAATTATAAATTTGTACTCTCAGAAAGAATTAATTATCCAGCCAGATTATCAAAGGTTGTTTAGATGGTCTAACCAACAAAAATCTCGACTGATTGAATCGATTTTATTAGAGCTACCGATCCCGCAAATCTTTACGATCGAGAACCCTGACGGAGTTTTAGAGTTAATTGATGGTCTGCAACGTGTAAGCTCTGTCATCCAGTTTATCGATGCTGAAAAATTAGATTTTACCGACGTAGAGGAAAAAAAATTAGAGCCTTTGCAATTGGAAGGTTGCGATCAAATTCCAGAGCTTAATGGAAAAACGTTCGAGAATTTATCTCTCAGGCTAAAATTGAGAATTAAAAGATCCTCGGTACGAACCGTAATTATTAAAAGACAGAGCAAACCATTTTTACGGTACGAGATGTTCAAGCGACTCAACACGGGAGGCTCTATTTTGTCCCCTCAAGAAATCCGTAATTGCTCCTCTAGAATGGTGGGAGAACAGGGAATACAGTTTTATTCATTTCTCCAAGAAAAATCTTCTTATTCAAGCTTTATAAACTGTACGGAAACTCTTTCTCAAGAGGAGAAAGAGCAAAAAGGAGATGAAGAACTCGTTCTCAGATTTTTTGCCGCTAAGAACGCGCAAGATTTGTTTCATGGAAGTGTACGAGATTGGTTAGATAGCTATATGGAACAGATTTTACTCAATAAAATTAATTTTGATTACGAGGTTGAAGAGCGAGATTTTAATCATATTTTTGACTATTTAAATCGCATTCTTGGAAATGGTTCTTTTGTGCGGTACAGGGATCGATCACCCATTGGCGCTTTAGCCCCCGCTTACTATGAAGCAGTGACAATCGGAGTGTTTCAAATGTTAGAACAGGTTCAAAATATCGAAGATGCTTTAGTTAAGGACAAAATTATACAGATATTACAATCTGAAGATTTCAAGAAGAATATCGGCCCAGGAGCCAATACGAAAACAAAGCTTTCTAATCGAATTAAAAATATTCAAAATGGATTACTGGAATTACTTGAAAAATGAATGATTGGGCTAACCAGATTGAAGAAAATCTTGGCTGGCGAGAAGGGGAACTCGCCTCGATCAAGATTTTGCTCTCGACCACCAATAAAGAATCCGTAAGATACAAGGCACTTTTACGATCGTTGGTCGTTCTACTCTACGCTCACTATGAAGGATTTTGTAAGTTCGCGTGGGATTTATATCTTGACACTATCGAACAAGAAAAAGTCAAACGTCATGAATGTTGTGAAGAAATTATCAAATTGTCACTCAGAAAAAAGTTCAAAGAACTAGGTGGGGATTTATCTTCCAAAAGTATTTGGGATTTTTTTACCAAAAACTTGCCTGAATTCCTAAACGAGGAGGTTGAATTTAAAATTCATCTAGAGACGGAAAGTAATTTATGGCCTAACTTACTCAAGGCTAACTCTACAGATGCAGGATTAGCCTGTTTAATCGCCGATAGCAATCAAATTTTATTAAAAACTTTAGTAGGGAGAAGAAATAATATAGCACATGGGCAAAAAGAGATAATCGCCGATCTGGCTGAATATGAAAAATATGAGAGAGCGGCTTTTGAAGCCATGATTGAACTAGGTTTGTCCGTTGTAGAATGTTTAGAACAGAGAAAATATTTAAACCGCTAACCCAATAGGATTATTAAACATTGTTAACCAGTTTATAAAATGCGAACTTTACATTTAGATTGTAATCAGTTAGATTGTAATCGGTTCACCGATCGCTCGAAATCCTGACAGATCGATCGCTTCCTCGTGAAAATTATCCTAGAAATCTATTCCCAAGTAAAAGCGAATCGAGAACATTTTTTAACCCGCTCTCAAACAAAGTCGGATTTCCAAATATGAACCGCTCGTCGGGCTAAACTTTCTTGACGTTTAGCGATCGTGTCCGGTGTCCATTCCTCTGGTACTATATTTCTCGCTAGAGCATAATCGCTTTGTTGGTAAATCTCTTGTTTATCTGTATAGTATTGATTGCCGATTTGACGATTCAAATTAGCTTCTAAAGGAATCAAGTTACCGATCCGATAGGTCATTTCCTCGATCTCGTTATCGAGAAAGTGAACGCGCCATCGATCGCTCGGCGATTCTGGTAGAATATGCTCGATCGAGAATCCATCTTCCGCTATATTAGATCGACCCGATTCGTCCATTTCTAATTTCCAGAGAATATATCGAACCAGTTTTTTCTTTTGACCTCTGGTAGAAATCGAAAGAATCGAAAAATCCTGCAGGAACTTAGTATCCGTGACATAAACCGATCGCAAGCCCTCGAAAACTTGCCTCGGAGTCGTCATTTCGCCATTATTTATGGCGATTGCTATCTTATTATAAATCCCTTCTAGCTCATTCGGGTTAAGACTACTGACAATCGTGTATCGAAACGAAATTATACAAACCAATTTTAGTAGGCGGGTGAAGTTCTCGCTTGAAAATTTATTGTATGCCGAGAATAAAACTGGATAGGCTTGTTTTACGCCAAATAGTTCAATTTCTCGAATATAAGGGATATTATCTGGAGTATCTTGCCAGAATTCATCATTGGGATTATTAAGAGCGATAAAAAGACCACTATATTCTTCGAGTTGTTCGAGTAATTTAAACGCGCTTTCAGCGTTTTGTATAGACTCTCGAACCCTTTTAAATAAACGTTCCCGTCTTACTCTCGTCCGCGTGAGGCTGAGATAGTAACGTAGGAACTCGGGGAATTTTTCCATTGTAACGGTATCAATAATTCCTCTCCACTGTCGTTGTCCTTCTCGCAAATCATCCGCCCCTCGGAAAAGAGAAAACAAATAATTTTTTAATAGATCGGTTGAACTTAGCTCTATCCCTCTAGCGTTTAGGGTCTCGAAAACCGTATACGCATTCAATTCATCTTCAACATTAATCTGAATAAATAAGAGTCTTTTGGCAACGGTATCCGTTAAAAAAATTGCCAGTTCTTTTCCACTGTTAACTACGCTTGTAAGCTGTTGCAATGAATCCGAAAAGTATTGAAAAGCTTTCCATAGGAGTTGGTTGGATTTTGCGAGCGATCGAGGATTGCGAGGAGGTCTAAAGTTAATGAGACGACTTTGATAAAAATCATTATTATTTTCATTCAAAATTAATTTACTAGATTCTTTTAAAGAACCCAGATCTTTATTACTCAAATAACCGCTTTTGAGAAGCCGTTGTCGTTCTCTATTCGCTTCCGCTTCTTCCCCCCGATCGATTAACGTTTGAATTTTTTCGATAATCGCTATAGCGAGAATACTAATCGTTACCAATCGTTGTTGTCCGTCAATAATTGTAAAATCCGTATCCGATCGCTGGGAACCCTGTAAAACGATCGCTCCCATGTAATGACTAGAATCGGGGTTTTCATAGAGCGTTTGAATATCCTGCCAGAGATCTTCCCAATTTTCTTCCTTCCACGAATAATCTCTTTGAAAAGGGGGAACTCGGTAGATTTTGCCATTGCCGATGAGATCGCTAAAATTGCTGGTTCGGGTATCTAATAGATGAGTACGGGGCATAGGTTCGATCGGCAGTCAGTTCATCACTTCTAACTTACCAAATATCGGCCGATCGGGCTCTTCGGGAATTGTTATGCAAATAATTAACTTATAATAAAATTCGATGAGAGCAACTACGCTCAAAAGTAGCTAAAATTCATACAGGAAAGGACTTAAGGCACAAATAGGTTAATACCAAAAGATAGACAATAGAGTTAAGATTTGATATAACAGCCAAAAACAATATTATTTTACCTATGATAGTTGACAAATTTTTGAACCTAAAAGGAACCTCTATTCAAGGCTATCGACACCTAGAAAATATCGGTATATTTTGACGAATTGAATCAAAAAATAAAAAAGCAACCTGTCCTCGTTGTGGGTTAGATAGCGATAAACTACACCAAAATCATCGACATTTAGTCAAAGATTTACCGCTCTCAGGCTAACCAGTGTACCTACAAGTTAATCGTCGTCAATTTAAGTACGTTAATTGTCAGAAACCCTTTAGCAAAGAGTTAGATTTTGTCGCCAATGTCATCTAACCTGCTGCCTTTCGCTAACCACGAAAGTAAGCGAATTGCTTCTAGTGCATTACTTTTCCCTGACGCATTAGCACCGATTAAAAAAGTGATGGGTGCTAGAGATAAGGTTGCCTCCTGATAGCTTTTGAAATTCCCAAGAGTCAGGGATGTTAACATACTTTTAAATTAAGGTATTTAAAAACATCTAAAGTAAGGGGATTAGGGTTTTATCAGATTCTTCATTCCAGCTACGGCACAACCTAGCCCAGCTAGACCCAGTGTAGCACCTCCAAGATAAAGCGTGGGTTGTACGAAAAATCTTATGAACTGATTTTGCACCTCCTTATCAGCTTTATACGTTTTGGCAGCGTTGGTAGAATCGGGCCAAGATTTAAGCGATCTTTACGCGCAGAAAACGGGTTTCTTCAAGAAACCCGTTTTCTATCAAAAAAAAGGGGCTCTTCTAGGTTCTGTGTGATAAGTTTAACTTACAATATGATCGATCGATCTTTGTGTCCTTTGTGTCTTTGTGGTTCGTTCCACCCCCTCGCTAGGAGGAATGTATCTTAGAATACATTTTACCCACCAAACCTGGGAGAGCCAAAAAAGGGAGGTCTAAGAACCCCCCTCAACAGTTAATAATTAGGGTTCTTCGTTACTTGTTATGGTTCGATAGGGGGGCATAAATCGACTAAATCCTTATCTGGCAAGAGACTTAATTGATTAGTTCGCTCTAGAGCAAAAACAATTGATAAAAATCTCCAAATGTCTTTCTCTATAAGGGTTACATACCTTATACCCCCCGTCTATTGCATAACACAAACCGAAGAACCGAATTTACCAAGGTCAAGGTCGATGATCGCACTAAAATAAGCTCTCTCAGTGTTAGTTATTATTACCCGTTCGGATCAGCTTAGGAAAAAACTTGAGAAAAGTTTCATATTAGATTATAATTTTCGTTTGAGACTGTTATATGAGATTAAAGGTATGTCTCGATTTATTAAGCGTTTAGAAGCGATTGGAATACATGGAAGATTTGATATTAATCTTGATTTTCAAGATGGAGTTAATATTATTCATGGAAGTAATGGCACAGGCAAAACCACTGTATTGCATATTCTTGCTAATGCCGTCAACGAAGATTTTAGACGTTTTGGCTATTTAAAATTTCAAAAATTAACCATTACATTAGATGATGATACGGAAATATTGATAGAACAGCAGAATTCTCCTCAAGAACCTCGACAAACAGTAACAACAGTCTTTGTTAATAATCAAAAAGCCGATTTTTACCGTTTTGCAGAATTATTAGAAGAAGAAAAGCAAAAAGAAAATAGCGAAATTTTATTGCCTGCACGTTATTATCCATCATCTTCTAAGAAGAAGCAAGATATTGACTTAAAAGCAACTTATTTCCCTGCTTTTAGAACAATGATTGAGGCATGGGCTACCTTAGATGAAAATGAAATTAGACATTTTGCCCGAAGATCACCTAATTTTAGCAAAGTTCTCAGAAGTTCCGCCAGATCAACCGAATTAGCTCGGATTCTATTTGGCAAATTTGTCCCTAGACTTGAGTATCCTTCACCGATAGAAATAGAAGAACATATTAATTCAGAATTAACAGAAGCTCAATTAAAAATTGCTAGTCTTGATAGAAATTTGCTTTCACAAGCTTTTCTTCAATTTTCTCAAGCTATTTCTCAATCATTTGAGACAGACGATAATACAAAAGAGCCAGACGAAGTTATTACAGAAATAATAGAACTTTCGGAAAAATTGCAAAATTCACCTTTTCAAGTTAATCGTGATCAATCAGATGATGTTTATAACAAATTAATAGAACAGTTGAGAGCCTTTGAATCATATCCAGAATACAAAACTATTGCTAGTAGAGTTTTATCCGTGTATAAAAGTTCTCTTCAACAAAGACTAGATGCACAAATAAAAGCTTATTCTAGTATTGAAAGATATCTTGAATCAGTCAATGGATTTTTAGAGAGAAAGCAATTAAAAATAGGTTCTACAAACTCACCTCAAAGCAGAGGAAAATTAGGTGTTAAAATTGGTGATGAAGAAGATATTCATAGTCTGCAAATTTTGTCTTCTGGAGAAAGACAAGTCGTAGGTTTAATTTATGCCGCCAGTCACATGACAGGTGGTAGGGTTGTCTTAATTGATGAACCTGAAATTTCACTTCACATTGATTGGCAACGTAAATTATTACCAGAAATGGTTAAACAACTTGATGAGAAACAACTCATTATTTGTACTCATTCTGCTGTAATTGCATCCAAATATCGAGAGAGAATGATAAAACTTGAACTACAACCAACGGCAAACGCTAATATAAATACCGATACCCTTGGAAGTGAAGATCAAATCTATATACTAGATGATGATTTGGAAGACATTGACATTCCCTTTTAAAAATTTAGATAATTATCGACTTTATGAATGGATTACAGTTAACTCCTGAAGAATACGTTACTGAAATAATTATGTCAAATGATAGGTTTTTATTGCTAGAAGGAGCCAATGATGAGGATTTTTTTACTATTATTTGTAATCTTTTAAAACAAAATGAAGCTCAGATTTCATCGGAAAAATTATATTTATTGAAAAAAATTATTATTGATACTGCGGAGCGAATACAAGGAGAATTAGGAAATAGAGCTAAGATAGAAAAAATCTGTGATTTAGTTGCCCAAGAGCCGCCAGATGTTAACAATAGAGTTTTGGGCTTTGTTGATCGAGAATTTAGAGAATTTGAATGGAGCAATGATTTAAAAGATCATATTAAAACTCATAAAATTAACAAGAGATTAATTTGGAGTAGAGGTCATTCAATTGAAAACTATTTTTTTGAAATATCAACGTTGAAAAAGGCATTCAACGATTATTTAGTCAGTAGTTTTTATCAAGAAGCATTTGAAATTTTTAAATCTAAATTTGAGCATACTCTCAGAATAGCTTGTGCTTTGAGTTTAGCAGGTTTATCAGAAGAGTTAGTTAAGCCTATTGCTACATCAGTAAATTGGCAGTGTATAGATATCACCTCCACATCTCTGAAAATTGATTTAGAAGAATGGGGTAAGATACTGAATAAAAAACTCAAACTAGATCAACTTCGGATTCAAAAGCTATTTAATAAATTTGAAGTCTATTTGAATATGACCAATCAATGTGACATTGAAACCTCAAGATGGTTATCTCATGGACATATAGGATTTAATTTTATGTTTGTTGTTTATAGTAAATGTCTTTATATAACAGCCTCAGACTTATCGGATCCTCGGAAAAATCCTAGTCAAGAAGCCGAGAAAGTTAATCAATATAAAGACACACGCTTCCGCACAGTAGCAAATGCTTGGGTTAGAAATCAATCTGTAGAATTTCAAGGTAATAACCTTAATGATTTTCCAATCAAGTGTTTTTGGATGTTAATCAACGATTTTCAATAACAAATGATAGAAAAAAAGGGAGTTCTAAGAACCCCCCTCAACAGTTAATAATTAGATGACAGCCAAATTAGTAGCGGCCAGCATTGGGTTTATGAACAATAAAGCTCATGGTTTGACATTGTTTGATGTTGTCAAAAGCGATAACGCGGATGTAGCAATCAGAATATTCAGTGCGGCACTCGCGAACTTCATTAAGAACTTCTTGGGGACCAGAAACAGAGAATAAAGGCAGTTTCCACATCGTCCAATGATAATCTGCGGGTTTGGGATCTTTTTCAAATTCCACAGCAGGAATATAACCCTGATCGATCATGTATTGAATTTGTTTAGCAATTTGTTGATCGGTGAGGGGGGGCAAGTAGGAGAGAGTTTCGTAACGCTTCTCTTTAGGTAAAGTTTTCATGGGTTTCTTGATTCCTTATGGGTTGGGTAGATCATCAACATCGAGATTTAATTCCGATGTCTCTGGTTGACTTATAGCAGTACGGGTGAGACGTTCCAAAAGTTGCCGACGATGTTCGGTATTGTCATTAATAATTCCCGTTTTTACCATCTCTGGCAAGAACTCTAAAACCTGTTCGGCTAAATGTTCTCTTACCGTCATGATCCGCAAAACTAACTCTTTATTCTCAGTCATTAACCCCGCAATATAGGCCTCGCCATCCTGAATGGAATGGCTAGAAGTATAGTGACTCAGCCAAATAGCTAAAGTCGGATTAGTTTCTGATAATTGATCGATAATCGTGCGAACCGCTTGGTAAGTTAGGTAACTTTGTAAGACTTTCGCGGTATCTTGAACAACTTTTTTCGGATACATTTTATACAGTTTTCAGTTATTGGCTAGACAGTTATCAGTGTTGAAATTCTAGCGACTGCTTGCCGATTTTGGGCAAGTCCCCAGCATTATTTTGCACCGATAACTGCTAACAACCTTCTGAAGGGCTGTATTAGAGGGTATCCATAGCCTCGAACTCGAATTTAATTTCTTTCCAGAGTTCGCAAGCGGCAGCCAGTTCAGGACTCCAACGGCAAGCTTCCCGGATAACGTCGTTACCTTCGCGGGCCAAGGAGCGACCTTCGTTACGAGCTTGGATACAAGCTTCCAGAGCCACACGGTTAGCGGTGGCACCCGGTGCGTTACCCCAGGGGTGGCCGAGGGTTCCACCACCGAACTGTAAGCAGGAATCGTCACCGAAGATTTCCACCAGCGCCGGCATATGCCAAACGTGGATACCACCGGAAGCAACCGGCATTACCCCGGGTAAGGAAGCGTAGTCTTGGGTGAAGAAAATACCACGAGCGCGATCTTCTTCTACATAGTCTTCACGCATCAGGTCAACAAAACCCATCGTGATTCCGCGTTCACCTTCGAGTTTACCGACAACGGTTCCCGAGTGCAGGTGATCACCACCAGAGAGACGTAAGCACTTAGCTAAAACGCGGAAGTGGATACCATGATTTTTCTGACGGTCGATAACCGCGTGCATTGCCCGGTGAATGTGGAGCAGTAACCCTTTGTCGCGGCAGAATTTCGCCAGGGTGGTGTTAGCGGTGAAACCACCGGTGAGGTAGTCGTGCATAATGATGGGGGTTTTGATTTCGGCGGCGAATTCAGCCCGTTGCATCATCTGCTCGCAGGTAGGAGCGGTTACGTTTAAGTAATGTCCTTTAACTTCGTTGGTTTCTGCTTGGGATTTAACGATCGCCTCTTGGACAAAGAGGAAACGATCGCGCCAACGCATGAAGGGTTGAGAGTTAATATTTTCGTCGTCTTTGGTGAAGTCTAAACCACCGCGAAGACATTCATAAACGGCACGACCGTAGTTTTTAGCGGAAAGGCCGAGTTTAGGTTTGATGGTGCAACCGAGTAGGGGGCGACCATATTTGTTTAATTTGTCCCGTTCAACGGTGATACCGTGGGGAGGACCTTGGAAGGTTTTGATTAAAGCGACGGGGAAACGGATATCTTCTAAACGGAGACCGCGTAGAGCTTTGAAACCGAAAACGTTACCAACGATCGAGGTGAGGATGTTGGTGACGGAACCTTCTTCAAATAGATCTAGAGGATAGGCAACGAAACAGAAGAACTGGTTATCTTCGTTGGGTACGGGTTCGATATCATAACAACGACCTTTATAGCGATCGAGGTCGGTTAAGTTATCGGTCCAAACGGTGGTCCAGGTACCTGTGGAAGATTCCGCCGCTACTGCCGCACCTGCTTCTTCAGGAGGAACTCCGGGTTGGGGTGTTACCCGGAAGCAAGCTAGTAGATCGGTATCTTTGGGGGTGTAGTCGGGGGTGTAGTAGGTCAGGCGGTAGTCTTTTACGCCGGCCTGGAAACCTTTGGATTTGGCTTGCACCATTGGGATTATTCCTCCATAAACTGCATGATTAGTCGCACCTGTAAAATCTCGCCGTCAACCGACATAGATTTTTCTTAAGCTCCTGTCCCCTGCTGCTAGGAGCGAAGTTAGGGAGCAATTTTCACTAATGTTTTTTTCAACTGATCATCTTAACACGAACTTTACCCTATTCTGATCATTTTTTTCTCTATCCCTAAAATTTTAATTGGTTTTTTTTCTCGGGGAGATTAGTTTCTTTAATCTCTCGTCATCTAACTTTGACAATCTCTACAAAAACACAAAAAAATCAACAAAAATTTACCTGATTGACACACAGAAACTTCTGCTCATCAGGCTTTGAGCGATTAAAACTACTCTTTAATTGAGGAAGATTATCAATAATTACAACCTCAAAAAATGTCGGCAATCGCTAAAGATGAATTAGATTTTTAAGCAATTATACCCAGTACCTAGAGGACAGTTAGACAGCAGTGAACTCTAGATAAATTAGGTCTAATTACTCAGTAATTATTGTTGAGATTTTTGGCTTGTGAACGATTATTTTCCCCTTCAAGAATTAAGGTTATTGTTGCCATTAAAACGATGACGTTCTGGAAATAGCGTGACCAATAACTGATTGATATAGACTTTTCCGACCACCGATGCTTGATTCGGTCGGTTAGTAGTAGATGCTTGTTCTCTGGTTTCCGCAGGACTGGCCTCGGCGACCATTTCCTCGCTATCCCAAGGACTGGCCACGGTTTCGGCGACCATTTCCTCCACGGACGGGCCTGGGGACACTTGACTGACTACGGGTTCTGGTTCCGGTAGAGGGGGTCTTTCTGGTTCCGATCGGGTTGCTGACACCTCGATGGTAATTTGACGGGAAGTATCTCCGATCAGGGAACCGGACGGCACGATCGACATCGCTGCCACAGAAGCATTAAAAATCGTTGTGGTTGAACCGATACAGGCATTTTCACCGATTTCACCCTGACCGACTATTAGAACTCCTGTACCTAAAATTGCCCCGGCACCGATAGCAATAACACCCTGATAGGCGGTTAGAATCGTTCCCATACCCAGACAAGCACCCGCACCGATAATTATTCGGCTATTGGGGGCTGCTCGGAGAATCACCCCCGCAGCCACGATCGCACTCTCATCAATGGTTACATCACCATTAATATAGAATTCCGAGCGGCTAATAGGTTGAACAGGGGGTAAGGACATAATTGACAGTTACTCAGTGATCAGTGATCAGTGATCAGGGGTTAGGGGGTAGGGGTTAGAGTTTCAGGTATTTTTCCCGATCCACCAACACCTAACACCTATCTCCGTTCACCGATCGCCGAGTCCTGAAATTAAGGGCGTTGAATAATCGATTCGAGAACACGACGTTTTGCTTGGGAGTCAATCCCGATCAGACGAACGTATTCCCCTTGATGGTCGCGCAGACAGGTTTCTAAAGCGGCCACCACATCGGATTCGCGACTGCTATCGATGGGGGTGCAGCTTTGCCAAGAACCGGTTTTAAAACGACGTTTATCCGCGTGTTCACTGCCAATTTTGTGACCTTGGTTCAACAAAGAACGAATTTGAGCGATCGTTTCCGCAGTTAAGGTACTGGTTAAAGTGGCAGTACCGCCGCCGGAGGAACCGGAACCATAGCTTTTGAAACTCGGTTCAGCAACGGCGGCGGTTTTACCGTTGCCATTACTAGCCACCGAACCATCGGGACGCTGGATCACCGTTTCTAAAACCCGTTTTTTAGCTTTAGCATCGATACCGAGTAAGCGGACGTATTCGCCGCTATGTTCCCGTAAACAATCTTCCAAAGCAATAATCACATCAGATTCGCGATTACTTTCGATCGGAGCGCAACTCTGCCAAGAACTGGTTTTAAACCGGCGTTTATCCGCGTGTTCGGTGCCGATTTTGTAGCCTTGGGCGAGCAGGGAACGAATTTGAGCGATCGTTTCCCCACTTAAGCTACCACTACTGCTATAACTGGCTCCGTTACTGGCGGGGCTGCTGTAGCTGCTGGTTTGGCCGCTGCCGTTACTAGCGGAGGTGCCACCGGGACGGTGAATAATCATTTCGACGACGCGTTTTTTCGCCTGCGGGTCGATCCCGATCAGACGGACGTACTCATCGCTATTTTCCGCCACGATCGCTTCGATATCGCGAACGATGCCGGCTTCGCCCTTGGTTTCGATCGCCGGCCCGGTTAACCAAGAACTGGTTTTAAACCGGCGTTTATCCGCGTGTTCGGTGGCGATTTTCAGCCCTTGGGCCAGCAGGGAACGCACTTGTACCGACAGGTCAGAATTGCCGTTACCGTTGCTATGGCCGGCGTGGACGGCGGTGGTGGTGCGGGCCGGTTCTCCCGGGGTGTCTTCGGGGCGTTGGATAATCATTTCCAGTACGCGCCGTTTAGCGGCGGGATCGACTCCGATCAGGCGGACGTATTCGCCCTGTAGGTTTCTCAGGGAGGCTTCTAGGGATTGGGATACCTGTTCTTCGCGGCTGCCGTCGATAAAGCCGGCACTTAACCAAGAACTGGTTTTAAAGCGGCGTTTGTCAGCGTATTCTAGCCCGATTTTGTAGCCTTGGGAGAGGAGGGAGCGAACCTGCGCTCGAATGTTTGTATTTAAACTCATAGGTGTCACCGAATTTCTATATAGCGTCTCATTAGCGATGTTTATAGCGGCTGCCGGTGGCGGAGTCGCTGGGCTTTGGGCTTTGATCGGGACGCTGGGGGCGAGGTCGATATCGACAATGTGACGAGTGAAGGCTCGATCGATTTCTGTGACATCGGGTAAGCGATCAGCCTGCTGTTGGCTGGTGATCACGGAACCGGATGGCACGAATTTACCGGCGGGGATTTCCACGTCTTGAACGAGGGCGTGCATCATGACTATGCAATCGGCCCCGATGCGAGCATTAAAGACGGTGGAGCGAAAACCGATAAAACAGCGATCGCCCACATAGGCCGGCCCGTGAATGAGTGCCATGTGGGTGATGCAGCTGCCCCGGCCGATCCACACTGAATATTCTCGGCCGTCATCTCCCACCACACGGCTTTTTTCTAAACCGTGGATGATTGCCCCGTCCTGAATTTTGCTGTCGTCGCCAATGTGAAAGGGGGTTCCCTCATCGGCGCGGATGGAAGTCCCCGGAGCGATCACCACTCGCGCCCCGATCTCGATAGCGCCACTGAGGTTAGGGAAGGTGTGGACTTTGGCACTCTCGTCTATGCGCGTTTCCTCTGGGGATTTGGTCCGCTTTTTCGGACTAGCCGCCGTTGTGCGGACGACCATAGTTAGTCTTCCTCCATACTGAATTTGGCTGGCTGGTTGTTAATTAACTGTGTTTGGGTCCTATCGATGTTTAACCGGATTGACGAAATTCGTCCCTCTTGCTGTAGAGGGTGCGATTTTCTACGGTTATAGTGTCAATAATCCCCACCACCATCGCGTCAAGGGGGCGATTGTTCTGCCCGTCTTCGATCCGAGCCGCTCCTCCCCGGGACACTAGCACCCATTCATTAAGCCCCGCTCCGACAATATCACCCGCTACTTCGTATTTAGGCAAAAGTTGCCCTTGAGCGTCGATGAATTGCAAAAGCAGAAGTTTCACTCCCGTCATACTGCGAGGTTTCAGGGTGCTAACGACGGTTCCGCAAACTTTGGCAATTTGCATGGAATTTGTTTACACTAAAAGTTAGTTGCGCTCTAGATTCGTCTTAAAGGTTGCGGGTTAACACTTTCACGAAACTGTTCCACGGCGTCTGTATAACGAATGGGAAGAACGAATTCGAGGTTTTCGTGGGGACGGGCGATGATGTGGGTCGAGAGAACTTGACCACCTTTAACACGATTAGATGCCGCTTCTGTCCCCGCCGATACGGAGGCCTGTACTTCCGAAACGTCCCCCCGGACGATGACGGTGACGCGACCACTACCAATTTTTTCGTAACCTACTAGGGTTACGCGGGCGGCTTTTACCATGGCATCAGCCGCCTCGACGACGGCTGGGAAACCCAAGGTTTCCACCATGCCCACTGCAATTGACATAATATTTTTGTCTCCTAATGGTTGGCTTTCTTCGACTCTATAGATGCTGACCCCGATCAACGGTGTTTAATAGCTGCGGAATTGCTCTACTTCTTCGGTGTAGCGAATGGGCAGCACGTATTCGAGGTTTTCGTGGGGACGAGCGATGATATGGGTAGATAGCACTTGTCCTCCGTTAACCCGGTTGGCGTTTTCCACTCCGGCAGCCACAGAAGCTTGCACTTCTGAAACGTCTCCCCGGACAATGACAGTGACGCGACCACTACCGATCTTTTCGTAACCCACTAGAGTCACCCTGGCGGCTTTGACCATGGCATCGGCCGCTTCCACAACGGCGGGAAATCCTAGGGTTTCAATCATTCCTACTGCAATTGGCATTTTTTTGTTCCTCGCTTGTCAAGCCAAACTAAACTATTAATCTCGTTAGCGTTATCAACTTTGTTTCAGTCAAATTCTTTCCTTGTTACTTTTCCTGCTCTAGCTTTGGTGGCAGTCGGGATCGTGGCAAGGTGGGGGTAAGACCATCCTAAATTTTATCTCGATCGTGACCGTTTTCATCCACTAATTTTATTTTCTAGGGCTGGTTGGTAAAAATTTGACGAGTCAGGCAAAATTATCAACCTAAAAAAAGCATAGGAAACTATGACACCTTTGACAATATAAAACATTATGATTATTTCTCATCTTCCGGTTAACGAAAGTTAATCATTCCTTTACTTCGCTCATCAGACTCAGCAATTCTCAGGACATTGACAGCTAAAACCTTTGCTATGACTGCATTTGCCCTTTAACTTCTCTCTTGGCAGCTCGATTGTCTCTGCCGGATTTACTGGCAGATAAAAGCCTATTTTTCGCTGATTTCGGCTTTTTTATAATTTTTTTATACTATATACGGCTGGGGTTGGGGAGTGGGGGAGCCTTTGTCAGTGTTGCCAAAGGCACGGCGTAGCCGTCCAGTAAACAGTGATCAGTAAACAGTGAACAGTAATCAGTCAGGGTGAGAGCATCTCAAACGCTATTGACAATTAGCCAATTTTGTGAGCCGTTTGCTGTATAGTTACGAAATCGACCCATTTGGTCGATTTTTGCTTAACAATTGAGATGGCCAATTCTCCTCAAATATGGCTGAATCGCTCTCAGGGTAAGCAACTCACCTAAAGTTCATTTTGTCAAGGATTGTTAAGATGCGCTTACCCTGAGTAATCAGTGAACTGAAAACTCACATCTGATCACTGGTAACTGGTAACTGATCACTGATTCTAGCGATCGATCTCACCTTCGTAGGGTTGGACACCGATCGAGGGATAATTATCGTGGTTAGGACTGAAAACTTCTAAGACTGCATGAGCTAACTTTTGGAAAAAGTCGGGACTCTCGTGCAAGGATTTAAGTGCCGCTTCTAATTCCGGACGGGAGAAATCGAAGCCTTGGGAGCGAGCTATCTCTAGTAATTGCTGAGGATCTTGGGTTGAACGCATTTTTTGACCCAATTCTTCGTTTTTAGCGGCTAAGGCGAAAAAGTCGAACACTTGATTTTTAGACATATAAATACTTTTCCTTTGATGATTAAAGGTGTGGCCTCGGCGGCGTGGAGGTTAAACTGCCTAGTATGGTTCATTTTTATCCTACCAGTCAGGAGATATCCTCAAAGCAAAAGTTTCGTTTTTCTTTGCTTGTATGGCTGAGTATGCTTTTTCTGGGAAATGGGGTGTAGGGTGTGGGGTGTGGGGTGTGACCCCCCCAACCCCCCGACATCGGGGGGGTGTGGGGTGTGGGGTGTGGGGTGTTTTCTCAGTCAACTGATAACTGATAACTGATAACTGATAACTGATAACTGATAACTGAATCCTGCCGACCGCTTTTTTCTAGTCAGAGGATAAATAGCCTAAAATAGAAAGCTGCACTCTTGTTTCTGTGGCCTACATCATGAATAAGTCCCCACGTCGTTACCATATCACCACCTTTGGTTGTCAGATGAATAAAGCTGACTCCGAACGCATGGCGGGTATTTTAGAAGATTTGGGGTTTCAATGGTCTGAGGATGCCAACGAAGCCGATTTAATCCTCTACAATACCTGTACAATTCGCGATAATGCGGAACAGAAGGTATATTCCTATCTCGGCAGACAGGCTAAACGCAAACAAACTCAACCTAATCTTACTTTAGTTGTCGCTGGCTGCGTGGCCCAACAGGAAGGGGAACAATTATTAAGACGGGTTCCCGAAGTGGATTTAATTATCGGTCCCCAACACGCAAATCGTTTGGGAGACTTATTACAACAAGTTTTTGACGGTTCCCAGGTGGTGGCTACCGAACCCATCCACATCATGGAAGATATCACCAAACCGCGCCGGGATAGTAATATTACCGCTTGGGTGAACGTCATCTATGGTTGTAATGAACGCTGTACCTATTGTGTGGTTCCGGGGGTGCGCGGGGTGGAACAATCTCGCACTCCTGCGGCAATTCGAGCAGAAATGGAACAATTAGGACAACAGGGTTATCAAGAAATCACCCTTTTAGGTCAAAATATCGATGCCTACGGACGGGATTTACCCGGAGTAACCGCAAGCGGCCGACATCTGCACAATTTCACCGATTTACTCTACTACATTCACGATGTGGCCGGCATTGAACGTCTCCGTTTTGCCACCAGTCACCCCCGCTATTTTACCGAACGTTTGATTAAAGCTTGTCAGGAATTACCTAAAGTTTGTGAACATTTTCATATCCCTTTTCAATCGGGGGATAATGATATCCTCAAGGCCATGAAACGGGGCTATACTCAGGAAAAATACCGACAAATTATTGCTAATATTCGCAATTTAATGCCGGATGCTGCCATTAGTGCCGATGCGATTGTCGGATTCCCGGGAGAAACAGAGGCACAGTTTGAGAATACTTTAAAATTAGTCGATGAGATTGGTTTTGATCAATTAAATACGGCGGCCTATTCTCCCCGTCCCGGTACTCCGGCCGCTATTTGGGATAATCAATTAAGTGAGCAGGTAAAAAGCGATCGCTTACAAAGATTAAATCATTTAGTGGCGACAAAAGCTGCTGAACGTTCCCAAAGATATTTAGGCAGAATTGAGGAAATTTTAGTGGAAGACGTTAACCCTAAAGATGCTAGTCAAGTTATGGGAAGAACTAGGGGTAATCGCTTAACTTTCTTTACGGGAAATATTGAGGAATTGCGCGGCAAATTTGTTAAGGTTAAAATTACCGAAGTCCGTCCCTTTAGTTTGACGGGAGTGATATTTTAAGTAGTGAAAAAAGACAATAGCTATCGGGAATAATTGGTTATTTTATGGATATTATCGCTATTTTGCAGCAAGATTATCAAAGATTTCCTATTGATCAAACCTATGAAATTTATGCTGATAACGTTTATTTTCAAGACCCTCTCAATCAATTTCGGGGGATTAAACGCTATCGGGAAATGATTGGTTTTATGAGTCAATGGTTTCAAGCTATCAAGATGGATGTCCACGCAATTGAACAGCAGGGAAATATTATTAATACCCGTTGGACATTGCACTGGACAACCCCTTTACCTTGGCGGCCTCGCATCGCTATTTCTGGACGCAGTGAATTAACTCTCGATGACAATAATCTGATTATTTCTCATATCGATTATTGGGATTGTTCACGCTGGGATGTGCTGCGTCAGCATTTACCTTTTCCCAGTTCTTAACTAGGGTCTGCTGAAAAAGTTTTTCGTGGGGACAGGGTGTGGGGTGTGGGGTGTGGGGTGTGGGGTGACCACTTCGTGCGCGTTGCGGGGGGAAGTGGGGTGACCACTTCGTGCGCGTTGCGGGGGGAAGTGGGGAAATTGAACTAAAACCCTAAAACCCCAAAACCCTAAAACCCTAAAACCTGAATCCTGAATCCTGAATCCTGAATCCTGAATCCTGAATCCTGAATCCTGAATCCTGACTCCTCAAAACCTAAGACTCTGTACTTCACAACTATGGAAATTGCTATAGATTTTTTAACCAGAAAATGCCGACCAACGAGCGCTCATTTGCTTGACAAAATCCTGTAAAAATGCTAGGCGCTGATTTTGTTCCCAGACCTGTTTAACTTTATTCTGCAAACTCGTCCAATTCCAATCATTATTCAGTTGCTCGTTAATTTCCTGTTCTTGGAAATATTCAACTAAACTTAAACCAGCTAAACGAGTTAAATAGGCTGCCCCGATTCCCTGCACTGTACCACCGGCAATATAAGTAATCGCATTTCCCTTGAGAATCGTTCCTAATGCTTGGGTTGTCACTTCTACCATGCCCAATTGTACCATCATTTTCCCCAGGGTAGTCATGGCTGTTTTTGCCTGTTCAAGGGACATTTTTTGTTGATAAATTGCCCCTAAATCCACTAACATTTGAGCGTTAGTGGCTGCCGCTAAAACTAAATCTAGGGCCGCAAGAGGATTAGCAAAAGTGGCAGTAGCAGCTATCCATTGGTATTGTTCGATAACAGGTAAAGCCTTTTTGCGTCGGGATTGATTAAGTAATTGTTTGGTTTCCTTGGCTAATTCGAGCGCTTGTCTCCAGATAGTTCCCAGAACTAATTCGGACTTTTCTTGTTCGATAATTTGTCGGAGATGATTATCTAAAGGAGTGATAACCACGGTTTGGGGTTCCGTCCATTCCTTGATTTCTCCATTGCTTTGATGTTGACGAACTTTTAGGGGTTCAGGGGCAGCGGCTATGGCTAAAATATGATGAGCGGGAATAGTTTCTTTCAGTCTTTGTTTCAGGGAAAGGAGAATTTCTTCTCTGGTTTCGGCAGGTAAACGATCCTGTTTATTCAGTAACAGGATAACACGCTGGTGCATTCGATCGAATTGCTGGAGTATTTGCCATTCGGAATCGCTTAAATCCCCATTGATGAGATACAAAACTAGGTCGGCTGCCAGAGCTTTTTTCTGGTTAGCGGTGGAGTCGAAAGTTAGAAGCGGTTCCGTTTCCAGAAAAGCGATAGATTCCCCAAAGTTGCCGCTTTCTAGTAGTTTTTTTAAGGCAGTTTTACCAGTTTTTCTAGCACCGGTAATGGCAATTTTCAGGTCTTGGCGACTAAATTCTTCATTTAATTGGGTTAAACTGGTTTTGAGTGGGGTTAAGTCTTGATTGGGGTCTTCGTTGGCCAGATAATTAATTATCTTCTCGGCCTTGCTAATCGCTTGTTTAACCTTTTCTAGACTCAGGGGAGTGGGAGGTGAAAAATCGATTTTCGTGTTGGGTTTTTGCCAAAACCAGATACCAGCACCAAGAGCAATCGCACCGAAAATACCCCATGAACCGATTTCGCTCAGTCTGCTATTGAGAGTTTCCCCCAGGGTGAAAGCGATGGTAATGCCTATCCCCGTCACTAAAATCGGTTTACCCAATCTTCCCGTCATTTTTCCTCATCCTCGCCAACTGCTGTGATTATTCTAGCTTTTTTGTGCTGGATTTCATCTCAAAATCAACTTTTCAGCCGACAATTCCTCGCCGGTGTCCCGGCTGCTCTTGCCTAAAAAGCCTCAGATATGTCATAATGATCGATTGCGTGTAAATTTACCCGATCCCCTGTTGTTATGGCTAGTAAAAAAGGCGTTCGCCTAATCATCACTGTAGAATGCACGGAATGCCGCAGTAATCCCGATAAGCGTACCCCCGGCGTTTCTCGCTACACCACCAGCAAAAACCGCCGCAATACCACCGGCAGACTGGAAATCAAGAAATACTGTCCCCACTGCAATAAGCACACCGTCCACAAGGAAATTAAGTAAACACACTTTAGTTAAAAAGTCAAGCAATCTTTACAAATCTATGAGCTACTATCGTAAACGTCTCTCTCCCATCTCCCCCAGTCAACCGATTGACTACAAAGACACCGAACTCCTCCGCAAATTCATCACCGAACGCGGCAAAATTCTGCCTAGACGTATCACCGGTTTAACTTCTAAACAACAGCGAGATTTAACGGAAGCGGTGAAACGGGCCCGTTTAATGGCTTTATTGCCTTTTGTCAACCAAGAAGCCTAAATTCAGTGATCAGTAATCAGTAATCAGTGAACAGTGATCACTGAAAATAACATATATAATTGGCTAATTAAAGCAGTTATCTTCATGGTGAGGTAGGAAGTTCTCCTTTTGGAGAGCCGGTCGTCGATACCAAATTAGGTTATGCTTCCTCTTGATGAGAAACGCTGTATTTGATAAGTAATAGGACAAAATTAAGTAGGGAGGCACAATTATTTGTAGGATGGGTTAGCGGTAGCGCAACCCATGGGGGAGTTGGGTTTCATGCTTCAACCCAACCTACCTTCATCTTATATTTAATTCCACCCACCCACTTAACTTCTTGGTGAGCATAGGCACTCATGGAAGAAGTAGTTAGATATGTGTAATTAATTGTGTCTAGCTACTTAACTTAAAACTTAAACCTGATAACTGATAACTGATAACTGATAACTGATAACTGATAAGCGATCTCAGTATATTGGGGTTGCTTTCTCGTTTTTGCAAAGAAATATATCGAAATCGGCAGCGGATGGGAAAATTCGTGCGAGAATCTAAAGAAATTGTTAAATCGCCCTAGGAGTAGCCAACGATTTTGTGATTATCGATCCAAATCCACCAATTAGCACAATGGGAGGCTCTTATGGAAAAGCAGCCATCAGAAATCGAGATCGAGCTAGATACACAGCTAAAAGCGGAGTATTCCGAGCAGTTTCTGCGTAGTATATTTAATTCCGTGCAAGCGTCGATTTTTGTAGTGGACGTGCTGGAAAATAGAGATTTTCGCTATGTGGGAGCAAACCCCGTTCATGAACGCTGGACAGGATTGCGTTCATCAGAGATTAAAGGCAAAACTCCCGAACAAATCCTTCCCCCCGATGATGCGCGCAGTGTGCGGCAACACTATAGTGATTGTGTGCGTTACGGAACGACTATTTCCTACGAACAGTATTTACCTTTTCAAAATATACCCTACTGGTGGCTGACAACTTTAACACCCCTACGGGATAACAATGCGCGTATCTATCGTTTGGTGGGAACCAGTACCAATATCACCGAACGCAAACAGGCCGAAGAAGCTTTAAGATTACAAGCAGAACGGGAACAACTACTGGGGGTAATGCAGGAAAGAATCCGACAATCGTTGGATCTCGATCGCATTTTGCAAAGAACTGTTAAAGAAGTGCGACAATTTCTCAACTGCGATCGAGTGTTAATTTATCGTTTATTCCCCGATCATAGTGGCATGATTGTGGTGGAATCCCATACTGTGAGGATTAATTCCGTCTTAGGAAACAGCATCCAGGATCCCTGTTTTAATTTATCCCCAGAACGTCTGGAAAATTATCGTCGCGGGAGAATTCAAGTTATTGAAAATGTCCATAATTCGGGACTTGATCCCTGTTATCGCAGCCTACTCACCTCTTTGCAAGTACAGGCTAACTTGGTGGTGCCAATTATCTGCGATAACCAACTCTGGGGGTTACTAATTGCCCAAAATTGCCAAAAAACCCGCTCTTGGCAATCCCAAGAAATCGATCTGCTCAAACAATTAGCCATTCAAGTGGGAATTGCCATTCAACAAGCAGAACTGCACCAACGGGTAAAATGCTTGAATACTGCCTTAGAATCGGAGGTTCAGCAAAGAACCGCCGAATTGCAGATGACTTTGAAGTATGAAGCATTAATCGGACGGATTACCGAAAAAATTCGCGATAGTCTCGATGAAAATCATATTCTGCAAACCACCACTAGGGAATTAGTCCAGGTTTTACCCGTAGAACGGGCCCAAATTGAGCTTTACAATCCCAGTCGCAGCCAAGCCACTATTGTCCACGAATATACCACTCAAGAGTTGATCTGTCAGGGAATTAGCCGTCAAATTAGCGATTTTCCCGAAATCTATCAACCGCTGCTGCACAAACAAATTTTACAATTTGTTGATCGTCTTCCCCTTGGCAATCCGCAAATCTGTCGTGTTAACCGTTGCGCTTGTCCTATCTTTGACGATCAGGGTTTTTTGGGCAATATTTGGCTAATTAGACCAGCTAATCAGATTTTTAACTCCTTAGAAACTAATTTGATTCAACATATTGCCACCGAATGTGCGATCGCTATTCGCCAGGCGCGACTTTACGAATCTTCCCAAGCACAAGTGAGGGAATTAGAAAAACTGGAAAGATTAAAAAGCGAATTCCTGAAAACCCTTTCCCATGAACTGCGAACCCCGATTACCAGCATTCGTCTAGCGGTGGAAACCCTAGAAAGTCTCCTGGAATATCAAGGGATCGAGATTGATCCACAGGATTCGATCGGTGAACTGTTGCAAATTCTTAACATTGAATCTCAACGTCAGAGTAAGTTAGTTAATGATCTGTTGACTTTAACCTATCTGGATGCGGAAACCGAACCCCCAGCGTTCGAAACAATCGACTTACTTTCTTGGCTACCCTTATTAGTGGAACCTTTTCGCACTCTCACCCGCGAGCGACAACAGCAGTTAATTTTAGATATAGATGGGGATATACCAGAGATTAACAGCAATCTTTGTGATATCGAACGCATCATAGCGGAATTACTGACCAATGCTTCTAAATATACCCCAGAACAAGGGATAATTAGGGTAAATGTCTGGCGTGCAGACGAGCAAATATTAATTAGTGTGAGTAATTCAGGAGTAGAAATCGCTCCAGAGGAATTATCAAGAATATTTGCTCCTTTTTATCGCATTCCTCACCACGATCCCTGGCGCTACAGTGGCACCGGTTTAGGTTTAGCTTTAGTCCACAAACTGATTAAACCCCTGAATGCCACCATCGATGTCACCAGTGCCAATGCTGTCACCACTTTTACCCTCACCTTGCCAATCTAGTCAAGCAGAAAACTTTTTAGAAAAAAACCTTGCAATTATTTCGAGGGCGTGCTATATTGAGAAAGGACTGAAAAACGCCGAGATAGCTCAGTTGGTAGAGCAGAGGACTGAAAATCCTCGTGTCCGCGGTTCAAATCCGCGTCTTGGCATCTAAAAAAAACAAAATTTGCCCTGTATTTACTTTCTAATCTGCTAGGTTTTGTAAATGCAAGGATAGGCGGTGAGAATGCGTCTTAGCTTATAAGTGATGATATGGGCCGCAGATATTCGCTCGAATTAGAGTCTTCAGTTCACAGTAACGCACAGAAAACGGGTTTCTCCGAGAAACCCGTTTTCTACTCATGCACTCAGGCAAAAAGGGGAATAAATAATCAGTCTTTAATAACCAGCTTTAGTATGATTACTGATCACTGATCACTGAAAAGTCTCCCCCAACCCGCAACCACTTTTTGATTTTGGGCTTGACGTGAGCGGTCACGGATTAAGATAATCTAACAAGTATGTACGACAATGAAATCCTAGACTCTAGCAATTCCTTAAATAATCCTCTCGATGGGAGCGATCCGGATCAAGCAGCGGAAATCCCCCCCGATCCGGAGGAAATGCTCTCATTGCTTACTTCTGCTCATGTCAGCGAGAGGATGATCGCCGCTCGCGCCTTTTGTGAATTGCGTGACGAAAGAGCGATCGCTCCTTTACTAGAGATGTTAAACGATGTCTGTCCCCTAGTGCGTGTCAGTGTCGCCTACGCTTTGGGTAGAAATCCCAGTCTTAGCTCTGTGGAACCCTTAATCGATTTACTGGCCAGAGATTGGAATGGTTACGTCAGAAAAGGGGTAGTTTGGGCCCTGGGTAACTGTGCTGATCCCAGAGCGATCGAGCCTTTGGTTCATGCTCTTAAAACTGATATTTCGGCGGTGCGATTATGGGCCGCCAGTAGTTTGGCCCAGATTGCCAAGGTCAATTATGAAGATATAATCACCGTGTTGCCGCCTTTAATTGAAGGATTGCGCCGAGATTTAATTGCGGCGGTGCGGAGTAATTGCGCTTGGTCGATCGGTCAATTATGCCGAGAATTGCCCTTAAATGTGATTTATGCCACGGCGATCGATGCTTTGATCGAGGCCTTGGTGGAAGATGAGGATTTAGGTGTCAAGGAAGATGCTAGGGGTGCTTTATTAAAAGTGGGCGACCCGAGAGGATTACAATTGATCGAGGAATTAGAGCTTGAAGGAATTATCTAAACCGCTAATTTTGGGCGTTACGGGGGCATCAGGACTGATTTATGCCGTCCGTACTCTCAAATATCTACTTTTAGCCGACTACACGATCGATCTAGTGGCCTCCAAATCAGCTTACACTGTCTGGCAAGCGGAAGATAATATGCGGATGCCGCCAGAACCGGAGCTGCAAGAACAATTTTGGCGCGGCCAATGCGGGGTGATGGAAGGGGGAAAACTACGCTGTCATCGTTGGGGTGATGTGGGGGCAACGATCGCCAGTGGTTCCTATCGTACCCTTGGTATGGTAATTATTCCCTGTAGCATGAGTACAGTGGCCAAATTAGCGGGGGGATTAAGTTCCGATTTGCTAGAAAGAGCGGCCGATGTGCAGATTAAGGAGGGCAGAAAATTGGTTTTAGTGCCGCGAGAAACCCCTTTTAGTTTAATTCATCTGCGTAATTTAACTACTTTGGCCGAGGCGGGCGTTAGAATTGTGCCAGCAATACCGGCCTGGTATCACCATCCCCAATCGATCGAGGATTTGGTCGATTTTGTCATCGCTCGTACCCTCGATCAGTTAGATATCGATTGTGTGGCCATTAATCGCTGGCAAGGACATTGACAGTTATCAGTTATCAGTTATCAGTTATCAGTTATCAGTGGGTAAGTTATCAGTTATCAGATGTAAGTTTTAAGTTTTAAGTTAATTAGTTAGTTATCTTTATCTTTATACCTGTTTACTGATCACTGTTTACTGATCACTGATCACTGAATCAAGGGAGGTAAAAATGGGCTGGATTATGGTCTTATTTGCGATCGCTGTGGGCGGATTACTGATCTGGCAGAATCTGGGGGCGATCACTTTGGTCTTTTTTGGCGGTATTATGACGGTAAAACTACCCCTAGCGGTCTGGGTGTTACTTTTCACCCTAGTGGGAATTATCAGTGGTTTAACCCTGCAATTTCTCTATAGTTTTGGTCGTCCTTTGGCTGCCCCAAAAGCTTCCCCTCGTATAGCGAATAATCCTACAGTCCCACCCCCATCTCCCCGACCTACCTATATTCAGGATACTACTCCGTCTGCACGGGGTAACGATTGGGAAAGAGATAGCGGTGATGATTGGAATTTTGATACACCCCCCGAAAAACCGACGACCATTCAGGATCGGGAAGAATTTCCGCCTAGGGTTGCCGATGAGGAAAAAGCGAATTTTGTCAAGCCTCCAGAGGACAGTTCTCAAACTGGCTCAGTTTATTCCTATAGTTACCGCACAGCCAAACAGACTCGCGGGGAAAAAGCCGATCAAGTTTACGATGTCAATTATCGGATTATTACGCCCCCCGCCCAGGATGAAAACGGAGAACGGGAGGTAAACAAAGGGGATGAGGAAGATTGGATTTGAACTTTGACAGAGTAGAGGTTTCTACCTGAATCCCTCAGAGAAGACAAACTGTTCCGGCCTTGTCTCCTGTCTTACCGAAAACTTGGGTTTAAGGTTCCCCGCACGACCGGGCGGCTTTTAGATAATAGGTTGTCAGTTTAATATTTAATGTGTTAAAATAGGTTTATCCTTAAAATTTTAGCGTAAATGTTTGTCCTAGAGTTTAAAGGGTGCGATTCGTTCTTCTGAAAGTTAGTATAACAACCTGGCGTATAGAAGACAAGGAACAGTAACAACTGAACCTTGACAACTTATCTTCTGTGTAGGTGAGGAACTCGATTCCAAGTCCTACCCCGTAGATATTGCGGTGACAGCATAACCCTTAGCCACTTAGGATTGGTAATCCTAT
>NZ_JAPZSR010000419.1:0-3251 GCF_027531875.1 Microcystis sp. LE19-84.1B
TGGTCGAGGGAATCAACAATAAACTTAAACTAATAAAACGGAGAGGCTATGGCTTTAGAAACTTTCGGAATTTTTGGGTTAGAAGTATGTTATCTTGGCATCTTGTATGTTGATTTAGCATAAAGGGTAACGAAGAGCCGAAAAAGCTTTACAAGCTGCTGACAAAGGGTCAAAAACTGATCTAGAAAAAGTAGTAGATTATTTAAAGGTTGCCATGAATGATGAAGCAGATTTCGCCGAAAAAGTCAAGGGTTTAGCAACAGAAATTTAATCCTTAAAAATTCAGGATAATAGTAGTATGAACCAGAATAATTCTGGAGGTCAAAATTTACAGAATCAGGGTCAGGTTAGTGAAGTTTATCAAGCAGAAACTATAAACATCAATAAAACCTGACTGCAGCCGCCTGTTCAGGAACAGGTTAAACAACATCCTCACAATTTATCTAATAGTAATATCCCTAGATTTGTTGGTAGGGATCAGGAATTAATTGACTTAAAAAAGCAATTACAACAATCCCAAAAGCTTGCTATATCTACCTTAACGGGAATGGGAGGCATAGGTAAAACCGAACTAGCCAGACAGTTTGGCTGGCAAGAATGGCGAGAAAAAGCCTATCCGGGGGGTATATGTTGGTTAAATGTGGCAGAGAGTGACGGCGGTTTTATCGGTACTTCTATTTTAGATTTTGCGCGGGTACATCTCAAATTAACTTTACCGGATGAGGGAGAATTAGACGTAAAAATTCGTTATTGTTGGCAAAACTGGTTAGCGGGAAATGTCCTAATTATCTTTGATGATGTGCGGGATTATCAGCAAATTAGGGATTATTTACCACCGCAAGAAGAGAAACGCTTTCAGGTTTTAATTACCACTCGCAAGGAATATTTATCAGCGACAATTGCGACTTTTCGGGTAGAAGTATTAAAAGAAAAAGATGCACTTGATTTATTGCGTTCCTACCTCGTAGATAACAGAATTGACACACAAATCGAGGCAGCTAAATTATTATGTCAGGATTTGGGTTATTTACCCTTGGCGTTAGAATTGGTGGCAAGGTTGCTGGTACGACGACAGGATTGGAAAATTAGCAAAATACGGGATAAATTAGCCGAAAAAGGCTTAGATGAGCCAATTTTAGACAAAAATCCCAAGTTTCATGGGGAAATGACTGCGGAAAGAGGGTTAAAAGCTGCCTTTAATCTCAGTTGGGAGGAGTTGCATCGCGAACCAGAAGCCCAAATTTTGGCACTTTACCTCAGTTTATTCGCTCTTGCGCCCTTTCCCAAGGGGATGATTCTGGATTTATTTCCCGATGAGGATGGGGATACAGTGGAGGAATGGTTAACCGATAGTTTAGTTCACCTGAGTTTAGTTCAGGATAATCGTGATGGTTGGTATGAAATTCATCCCCTGTTGCGTCGCTACTTTCGGGATAAGTTAGAAGCATCACCCCACGCAGAACCCGCAAAACGCCGTTATTGTATTATTATGGCGAAGAAATCGGCGGAAATGCCATATAATCTCACTGTAGAAATCGTTGAAGAATTTACACCTTTCCTTCCCCATCTGCAAGCATCTGTCAAGGAATATTCAGAATATATTGCTGATGAGGATTTATTATGGTCCTATACGGGTTTAGCTTGGTATTATCAAGGACAAGGATTGTATGCTGCTGCTGAACCCTACTGTCAAGCTTGTTTAACCGCAACTCGAACCCACTTAGGAGACAATCATCCCCATGTGGCAACTTCCCTCAACAATTTAGCAGCATTGTACTATTCCCAAGGCAGGTACACAGAAGCAGAACCTCTCTATCTAGAAGCTTTAGATTTGAGAAAACGACTCTTAGGAGACAATCATCCCGATGTGGCAAGTTCCCTCAACAATTTAGCATACTTGTACGATTCCCAAGGCAGGTACACAGAAGCGGAACCTCTCCTTGTAGAAGCATTAGATTTGAGAAAACAACTCTTAGGAGACAATCATCCCGATGTGGCAACTTCCCTCAACAATTTAGCACTCTTGTACCATTCCCATGGATGGTACACATAAGCGTAACCTCTATATCAACAATCTTTATTTTTTAAAAAACGACTCTTAGGAGACAATCATCCCGATGTGGCAACTTCCCTCAACAATTTAGCAGGATTGTACGATTCCCAAGGCAGGTACACAGAAGCAGAACCTCTCTATCTAGAAGCATTAGATTTGAGAAAACGACTCTTAGGAGACAATCATCCCCTCGTGGCACTTTCCCTCAACAATTTAGCAGCATTGTACGATTCCCAAGGCAGGTACACAGAAGCGGAACCTCGCTATCTAGAAGCGATTAATATTTTCAGGGAAAGATTAGGGGAAAATCATCCCAATACCCAAACCGTTTATCAGAATTATCTGAAGATGTTATCCCAATTACCCGAAGCAGAATTAAGACAACGGTTTCCCGATGAGGTGGTAGAGATGTTGAAACCAAAACCCCCTCATCCCTGAAAATAGTCTTAACTGTGATTTATGGGATTATGGGATAGACTATAATTGATCATTGATAAAGACTTGCCAAATACAACACAATCATAGTATTCACTCAATCATTCAAATCACAACTTAGAAAAACGTAGGGTGCGTTAGACGGCCAAAATTTCTGCTTTAACTTCAAGCTAACAATCCGTCGTAACGCACCACCATCGACAGTGATTGGAATGATTAAATGATGAGCTATAATTGAATTAATCACTGATAACTGATAACTGATAACTGATAACTGATTTACCCACCAAATCCAAGAGAGCCTTGAATGAACCAATCATAGTCAATCAAATAATCACATCAATCATAGTTAAGACCGTTGGAAAATAGGGTCTGTAGGCGCACGGATTTTCCATTATGAATATAATATCCTGTCAAGTCGCCTTTGTCAAGAGAAAATTTAACAACATCCAGACAAACGTAGGGTGCGTTAGACGGCCAAAATTTCTGCTTTAACTTCAAGCTAACAATCCGTCGTAACGCACCACCACCATTGACTGTGATTGGAATGATTGAATGATGAACTATAATTGAATTAATCACTGATTACTGATAACTGATAACTGATAACTGATTAGCAAGGAATAAAACCATGAATACTAAAGAGAGACTATTACAAGAGATTGAACAAGCACCGGATTCTTTAATAGAAGAAACTTTAAACTTCCTCCTTTCAGCACAAGCTAGTTATGCTAAATCTGAAAGTAATGTAGGAGAGGCAATA
>NZ_JAPZSR010000003.1:0-4282 GCF_027531875.1 Microcystis sp. LE19-84.1B
TCTAAAGGTCAAATTTGAAAATTTTTGCCTCAAACCCTATCGGCGTAAGAACTTCAGGATTTTGTGTCCAGTAGTTCATTAGTATTTCATTGCTTGAACTCAGGCTCTGTAAGACTTTTAGCCATAGCTAGTATGTTTATAGGGGGGAAGTCCAGATATTTGGGCTATTTACCCCCCAGTTGACCCCTGATTTTTGCAGCCAGTTGACTCCCATGAAGAACTGGTCACGGTTTCCTGATAGGATAAGGTGACTTGGGATTAACTTATGGTGTTGAAAATATGTCTCTAAAACCTTACATTTCTCGCTTATTAGCTTTGGTTCTCGTCCTGGTCATCGGATTGATGGGTTGTTCTAGTAGTTCGGGGTTAACGGGTAATTATGGAAAGGATACCCTGACGGTGATTGAAACTTTAACCACAGCCCTTGATTTAGTCAAAGATGACCCGAATAAAGCGGCAGTTGAGTCGCAAGCAAAGGAACAAATCAACGATTACATCTCCCTCTACCGACGAGATAAAAAATCCGGGGGTTTGCGTTCTTTCACAACTATGCAAACAGCCTTAAACTCTGTAGCAGGTTATTATACCGCCTACGGTTCCCGTCCCATCCCCGACAAACTCAAACAACGTTTAAAACAAGAATTTAAACAGGTGCAATTCTCTCTCCAGAAAGGAATTTAGATACAGTTATCAGTGATCAGGGGTGAATCTCACGTTTGTGACTTTCTCTCACATATTGGTGAGCAGCAGAAGTCATTCAAAGAGGGCGAATGCAATTCGCCCCTACAATAAATAATATCATCGGGCCAATGGTAGGGGCGCACCGCGTGCGCCCCAAATATCATCTAGATATTTCGACCAAATTGAGATGCACCCGTTATCAGTTATCAGTAGAACTCGACCTAATCAGACCAAATCTGGTTAGACTAGGAATACAAAGCGTATTATAAAAAACTACAAAATTGATTCAAGACGAAACCCTAGAATTATTGGAATGGCCGCGGCTATGTCAACACCTAGCTACTTTTGCAGCGACTAAACTCGGTGCGATCGCGATTCGTCAATTGCCGTTACCAGAAAGCAAAGAGGAAAGTTTAAACCTACTCTGCCAAACCAAAGAAGTTTATAGCTTAGAACAAAAATTAGATAGCCGTCTTTCCTTTGATGGGATTAGCGACATCGGCGATGCCCTAGAAAGGGCGCATCTGGGGGGTTTATTATCGGGACAGGAACTTTTAAATATTGCCACGACTTTAGCCGGAGTGCGACGTTTACGGCGTTTAATTGACGAACAGGAAGATATACCAGTTTTAAAGGAGTTGGTAGCCGAAATTCGCACCTATCCAGAGATAGAACAGGAAATACACCGTTGTATCGATGAAGATGGCCGCATATCCGATCGCGCTAGTCCCCAATTACGGGAAATTCGGGGACAAATGAAGGTGATTAGAGAGCGAATTTACCGAAAATTACAGGATATCATGCAAAAGCAGGGCGGTGCTATCCAAGAAGCAGTCATTACCCAAAGAAGCGAACGCTGGGTGATTCCCGTCAAAGCAGCACAAAAAGAGCAAATACCCGGGATAATTCACGATACTTCCAGCACAGGGGCGACTTTTTACATTGAACCTCACTCTATCGTTGACCAAGGCAATCAACTGCGGCAATATCGTCGTCAGGAACAAATCGAAGAAGAAAAAATCCTGCGGCAGTTAAGTAATCTGATCGCCGAAGCTTTTGAGGATTTAGAATATTTACTAGCGATCGCTACTAGGCTCGATCTGGCCACCGCTAGGGCCCGTTACAGTTTATGGTTAGAGGGTAATCCCCCCCACTTTATCGATGGTTCGGAAACGATTACTTTACGGAATTTGCGTCATCCTTTGCTCTGGTGGCAAAAACACCACGAACAGGGGGGGGAGGTCGTACCGATAAATGTTCAGATTACCCCAGAAATTCGCGTTGTTGCCATCACCGGACCAAATACCGGCGGAAAAACCGTTACTTTAAAAACCCTCGGATTAGCGGCTTTAATGGCGAAAGCGGGCTTGTTTATTCCAGCGCGGGAACCGGTAGAGATACCTTGGTTCGATCAGGTTTTAGCCGATATCGGGGATGAACAGTCTTTGCAACAGAGTTTATCGACTTTTTCGGGTCACATTCGCCGGATTGTCCGCATTTTAGCGGCTTTAAATTCTCGTTCCTTGGTTTTACTCGATGAGGTGGGAGCAGGTACGGATCCGGCCGAAGGAAGTCCTTTAGCGATCGCTATTTTACAATACCTCGCTGATCATAGTTTACTGACGGTGGCTACCACTCACTACGGGGAATTAAAAGCGTTGAAGTATCGAGATTCTCGCTTTGAAAATGCCTCGGTAGAGTTTGATGATCGCACTCTTTCCCCCACTTATCGACTATTATGGGGCATTCCGGGGCGTTCTAATGCTTTAACTATTGCCCAGCGTTTGGGATTAAGTCCTGAAATTGTGGCCGAAGCGAGAAATCATCTGGGAGGGTTATCGGAGGAGATAAATCAAGTAATTGCTGGTTTGGAAGCGCAAAGACGGGAACAGGAGTCAAAAGCTAAGGAGGCTAGTCAATTACTCCAACAAACGGAGAAATTTTATACAGAAGTTTCTACGCGGGCTAATTCTCTACAGGAGAGAGAGCGAGAATTAAAGCGTTATCAGGAGCAGGAGATACAAAAGGCTTTATTATCGGCAAAAGCAGAGATTAATGACGTTATTCGCCGATTGCAATCAGGAACAAAAACCGGTAGAGATGCCCAAAAAGCCACAGAGGAATTAACTGCGATCGCAGAAAGGTTATTACCAAAAACGGAAAAAACTAAGGTTAATTATCGTCCGCAAGTGGGGGAAAGGGTACGCTTGCCCAATTTGGGACAAACTGCCGAAGTTTTAGCAATTTCACCGGAATCAGAGGAGATTTCCCTGCGTTTCGGGATGATGAAGATGACCCTACCCTTAGACCAGATTGAGTCTTTGGATGGTCAAAAAGTGGAAACTGCGCCAAAACCTGCCAAAAATTTGCCCCAAACTCCCACAAAACCCCAGGAGACTCCTTTAATTCGTACTGCTAATAATACCGTCGATATTCGCGGTTCCAGGGTGGCAGAGTCAGAAACGGATATCGAACAGGCGATCGTCAGGGCTACCCCATCGGGTATATTATGGATTATTCACGGTAAAGGTACGGGGAAATTGCGTCAAGGTGTTCACGATTTCCTATCCCGTCATCCCCAGGTAAAACGCTTTCAATTAGCACCCCAAAATGAGGGCGGTTCGGGAGTAACTATCGCTTATTTAACTTAGGGTTTGCCAAAAAGGTTTTTTGTCGGGTTAGAAGTCAGTTATCAGTTATCAGTTATCAGTTATCAGATGCGAGTTTTCAGTTCACTGTTTACTGGACGGCTACGCCGTGCCTTTGGCAACACTGAAAATACTCCCCAACTCCCACTCTACAATAACTGCTGGCAGCCAGAAATACATTGGGTTGTTATCATACTTTGTGCTTTTTGTCAAAAAAACTTTTTTTTTGCAATAAAACTACACAAAAAAAAGATCATCGTTATGGGTGAAATTGACTCATTTACCCGTCTTAATTAGGATCAACTTCTAGGTGTGGCAAGGGTTTCAACCGTTGCTGCCCAAAAAAGCACAAGATAACCCATTATGAAATTCTATCAAATCGCTGTTACCACTGGAACATCGTTGTTAAATAAAAATCTTTCTCAATTAATTCTTAAGAATTTATAAATATTGCGGAATGTTAATTTAAATATTCTCAAGTTTTTGCACTCAATCAATAAAATTTAGTTATCTTTGTCCAACATTGGGTTAGGAGTCAGGAGTCAGGAGTCAGGATATAGGGTGATAGGGTTTTGGGATGATAGGGATTTAGGGGTTTAGGGGTTTAGGGAAATTTCAGCCAAATGCTTCACTTCCCCACTTCCCCACTTCCCCACTTCCCCCCTTCCCCACATCCCCACTTCCCCACTTCCCCACTTCCCCACTTACCCCCTTCCCCACATCCCCACATACCCCCATCCCCACATCCCCAAATACCCCAAACCCAAACTAATTAAAAATTACAGCCAAAAAAGCATAGAATACCCCATTCTGAAATTCTATCAAATCGCTGTAACCTTCATAACATCTTTGTTAATTATTAATGTTTGTGTTTTTTTTGTTATGTTTTTTTTTTTTTTTGTGTTTGTTTTTTTTTTTTTTTTGTTGGTTTTGGTGTTTTTTGTTTGGGTTGG
>NZ_JAPZSR010000371.1:0-8313 GCF_027531875.1 Microcystis sp. LE19-84.1B
TCATAATAAATTTGGCAGAGGATTAAAGATTAGTTATTGTGACTAACTCTTTTGATTAGAAAAAGATAAACTTGAGAATCTTCGGTCAAATTTATTGACTCAAAATCAGCTGTAATTAATTTAAATGAAACAGCCCTACCCGACATCGGGGGGGCTGGGGTGTAGGGTGTGGGGAGAATAAATAAAACCTGTCTCCTGTCTCCTGTCTCCTGTCTCCTGTCTTGCGTCTCCTGACTCCTGACTCGGAGAATACTGATAACCGACTCAGTTTTTCATAGTTGCGGCGCCATTGCCAATACCAGAATAAATCAAACCCCGTTGAGCATCGAGACTAATGATTACCCCTTCGCGGATAATTTTCGTGGCATCTTTAACCCCGACAATCACAGGAATACCCAATTTTAAACCGATAGTAGCGGCGTGATTGTTCATCGCATTATCTTCGGTGATAATTCCGCCAGCTTTCCGCATCATATCCACATATTCGGCGCTGGTGGTGGGAACGACTAAAATCTCCCCACTACTAAAACTACCCACTTCTCGGGCATTATGGGCCACTCGCGCCCGGCCACTAGCCACACCCTGGCCGATACCCGTACCTTTGCCCAAAAGGGATTTTACCACTTCCACTTTAATTAAATCCGTGGAACCGGCCACCCCTTGCAGAGTTCCCGCCGTCATCACTACTAAATCACCATCTGCGAGGAGGTTATTTTCCTGAGCAAGATTCATCGCCACTTGAAAAGTTTGGCTGGTGGAGGGTAAATCGAGTAATAACATCGGTTTTACACCCCAAACTAGCTGTAACTGCTGTGCCACTTCGCGATGGGGAGTAACGGCTAAAATCGGGGTTTTGGGGCGAAATCGGGAGACATTACGGGCAGTAGAGCCAGTTTTTGTCAGGGTAATAATTGCCGCTGCCCCCAATTGTTCGGCAATTTGACTGACTGCCGAGGAAATAGCGTTAGGAATCGATTGTTTATTGTTAGAGCGAGCGGCACTATTGATCTGTTCCCGTTCGATCCTTTCGGCAATGCGGGCCATGGTTGCCACCGCCTCAATGGGATAATGACCTACAGCCGTTTCATTGGAAAGCATGACCGCATCAGTGCCATCTAAAATCGCATTAGCTACGTCCGAAACCTCGGCGCGGGTAGGCCGGGGATTACTGGCCATACTATCAAGCATTTGAGTGGCGGTGATAATCGGGATGCCTAGCTGATTAGCGGTGTTAATCAGGCGTTTTTGCAGGATTGGCACGTCTTCGGCTGGTAATTCTACTCCTAAATCCCCCCTAGCCACCATCACACCATCACAGAGGGATAAAATTTCCCCCATTTCCTCGATCGCTTCGTGTTTTTCAATTTTAGCGATTACGGGGATAGATTTACCCGCACTGGCGATTAATTCTTTAATTTCGAGGATATCTTGGGGATTACGCACAAAACTAAGGGCGATCCAATCCACATCCCACAACAGTCCGAACATTAAATCTTTTTTGTCCTTATCGGTTAAAGCTTTTACCGACAGATAAACGTTGGGAAAATTTACCCCTTTATTACTGGATAAGACACCCCCAACCACCACGCGACAGGACAGGTCTCCTTTCAGACGATCCACGGCTTCCACCCGCATTTCGACCTTACCATCATCGAGGAGAATTCTCGAACCTTCTGGGACTTCTTGGGCAAGAGAGGGATAGCTAATGGAACTTATTTCCTGATTACATTCCACATCCCTAGAAGTAAGGATAAAATGTTCCCCTGGTTTCAGGGTAATCGACCCACAGGCAAATTTACCTAAACGAATTTTTGGTCCCTGCAGATCCTGAAGGATGCCAATCGGTTGATTGAGTTCAAAGGCTAACTGACGGATCAGGTTAATGCTGTGACGATGGTAATCGTGATCGCCATGGGAAAAGTTTAATCTAAATGTCGTCGCCCCCGCCTTGATCATCTGACGTAATGTTTCCTTATTTTGCGAGGCTGGGCCGATCGTGGCCACAATTTTAGTGCGACGGGGGAAAGACAGAGAGTGCATAGATAAGCAACTAAATAGGCGAAGTAAATATAGCAGCGTTTGGGACGCTCCGATCATCTTCTCATAAATGGTTATATCCAGTGAAAAGTTAAAAGTAAAAAAACGGTGAGATCTACAAATCCCACCGTTTTTTCAAGTCCGTCAACTCAGCTTAGAAACGGAAAGTTGTCCGGAGAACACCAACAAAAATGGTGTCGTTATTACGGTTGTTAGCATTGAAGATCGCATAAGCACCGGGGGTAATCAGAATATTTTTGGTGACTGGGAACTTATACTGAGCTTCTACCATGTAGGAAGTGCCATCTTCCTTGTCGGAACGGGGTACTTGACCACCTCCAAGAGAAAGGGCCGCACCTTCGGCAAAGAGATCGAGAACGGAAAGGTTAAGGTTCCAAGACCAGATGTTAGTGTTATCATCTCCGATCGCATTATTAACACCAGTAGCCGAGGCATTGGCATAACCCCCCCATGCCGCTAGATTTAAGACTCCTGGGATAACTTGGGCACTCGCCTGAAGACCGAAACGGTTAGCAGTAGTACCAACGTTACCAAAGGGACGCTCAGTCAGAGGGCTGCTGACGTTACCGAATAAACCAGAACTCATACTGGCCGCAGTTTGATAACTGTAAACATAGACGAAGTTAATATCGGCAAATTTGATGAAGGAGAAACCAACCTGAGCACCCGCACTGTAGGAACCGTTAAATAAACCGCTACCCGGGTTAGGATTGCTGGCTCCATTAGTCCCACCATCAGCTAGGTAGGTTCCTGTGACTTGGAAAACATCCCCGATATTAAATCTGACCGCCGCACCAACACCAGAAGGACCACGGAAGACGATGTTATTGTAGCGTTGACCGCGAGATAAAGCACCTGTACCGCTATCGGCGAGGAAGGGGTTCGCCGTAATAAAAACGTCATCTAGGTTTAACTGGTTAGCACCAACCCAAACGGTGATTTTACCGAAGGGAGTACCGATGGGAGCGCGGTAGAACAAGTCATCGATGGTGACATCGTTGTCACGACCGTCATCGTATGCTAGACGGGTCATGTTGGTTCTCGTCGGACCGTTTTGGTTGAAAGTGGTGTTAAAGTTACCTGCTTGTAAACGGGTTCTTAACAAATCTTTACCGGTGAAGCTGGTTTCAAAGTTGAGTCGTACCCGGTTATTAAACACTGCTTGGGTCTGATCTTGATTGCTGCCATCAGTAACTGTCCCGTCGGTATTGGTAATGGAAGCTTGACCACCCCAGCTATCGGCGATACTGAAGATTACCTCGCCTCTGAGTTTGGTGGTGGTGGAAAATTGATTGTTTTCCAAGAAAGCAACGCGCTGTTCCAGGTTATCTACTCTAGCCCCTAAAGCCGCTAGTTCGCTTTCAAATTCTTGAACAAGACGTTTTAATTTATCGATATCTTCTCTGAGTACCCCGACTCCATCTTGAATTAAACGTTCCATAACGTTTAAACAAGCGTTTAAACCTGCGGCAAATTCCCAACGAGTGGTGGCGCGATCACCGCGGAAGGTACGGTCGGGATAACCAACGATACAACCGTAACGTTCCACAAGACTTCTTAATGCCTCGTAGGCCCAAGCGGTGGGAGATACGTCCCGCAGTTGGTTAACGCTAGTCACCTGGGACATGGAACCTTGATAGACACTCGTATTAATCTGCTGACTATTTTGGGCACTCTGAATACGATCAAGTTGTTGTTGCGCAGCCGGATCAATTTTAAGTTGAGGTGTCCCCGGCATAGTTTGAGCCACTGCGCTGCCAGCAGCCGCCACGGAAGCCCCTAATACTAAAGGAGTTACCTTTACTAAATTCTTGAATAGTTTTGACATGGGTCAATCCTCACACCTTATTTTATGGATTGAATGGACTATGAATACAAACAGACTATATGTTTAGCCTGAATTATACTGATATTCTATGCTAATTCCCCCTTGGCTGGGTTAAGTTAATTTTATGATATGACAGAAAAATTTCTGTCTGAATGTTATTAAGATTAGGACTTACGCACTTGACAAATTAACCATGATGTGCATCGATGAAAATCTCTCCTTTCAGACTTAGCGATCGCTAAAAAGTGATCAAGAAATCAGGTTAAAATGCCCGAAACCCATTCATCACATTTAGTCAATCCTGTCAATAGGCAAAACCTAAAGATTTTGTTAAAATATCAGCCTTTTCAGTTATCAGTTATCAGTTATCAGTTATCAGTTGACTGATTACTGTTCACTAGACCTCTTGCAAAAATCAAAAATCTGACCTTAGGTGAGGAGTCAGGCTTCGGTCGTGAGATCAGCCGAACGGAGCCAGTAGCTGGTCGTCAGGAGAATTAAGAATGAGCATTAATCAATTAAATGCTCTATTTAGTAATTTTATGCAGTTTTATGCCTATTTTTCTCATTTTCGCACTCTCAAAAATTAATCATGCAAGAACTCTACTGATCACTGATAAAATCTCCGCACTCCCCTAACAGTAGTTGTGTGAACGAGGGTGGTTAATATATTGCTGGACTTTGGGGTTAGAATATAGCTCGATGCCTAGAGTTAAAAACAGCAGGATTGCTTCTGAAAGCTGACGGCTAGAGATAAAGACTCGATTCTTAAATTTAAGCACCGAGAAGGGAGATAAAAATGGTCAATTTTGGGCTGAATTCGGCCAGTATCTTAGGAATTTTTCTGGCAGTGGCCGGAGCCGGGTTATACTTCCTGCGCTCGGTGCGGCCGGAACTTTCCCGCGATCATGATATATTTTTTGCCGCCGTTGGTTTACTGTGCGGTTTAATTCTACTTTTTCAAGGGTGGCGACTGGATCCGATTTTGCAATTCGGACAATTTTTGCTGACTGGGGCAGCGGTGTTTTTTGCCTTCGAGACGGTAAAATTACGGGGTTTAACCACGGAACAGGCCCGCCGCGGCACGTCTTTTGTGGATGAACGTCCTGTGAGTCGGGAATATCGGGCCGAATTGGAACCCCTCGACACCTACGAACCGGAGGAACGTTACGAAGATAATCCCCGTTTACGCGGTTACGATGATCCTCGCTCTTCGCGCACTTCTACTTCTAGTTATCAGGACGAGGAACCCCGCAGCACCCGCACCCGTCGGCCGGCCGATACTAGCACTCGCAAAACCAGTAATCGTCGTCCCCGCAATAGTTCCCCCACTAGCGATCGAGATGTTTATGATCAGCGCCGTAGCGGTGATGATTGGGAAGAAACCAGTTCCCGTCCCCGTCGTCGTCCCGCTAGTGAAGAGACGAGCAGTAAACCGCCCCGCACTAGCCAAAAACGTCGTCCTCGCCCAATAATTGAGGATGATCCGCCATTTAAAGGGGAATACGTCGATTATCAACCGATCGATCCTAGCGATACGAGCGATCGAGACGATTGGGAGAGACCGGATAATAGTGAACGGGAGTCGAGTAATGATCATCCGACTAGGTTTGATTATTAAGGATTAGGTCCAATGACCAAAGCTCCCTTTTTGCCGTTGATCTGCTTGTTTTTAGGGGTTATAGGCGGTTGTAATCTCAATAACCCCGGTTTATCTACAGGAACCCTCAATAGTCGCTATAATGACGAAAAACCTGCCCTGAGCGGTGATGGTCGTTGGCTTGCTTTGCTGTCTAATCGTCGCGGTAGTAATCAGATTCTGCTGTATGATTTGCAGACAAAACAATACCAGACCCTAGGGGGATTATATACTGGTCAAGAAATTACCGATAGCCCTAGTTTAAGCCAAACGGGGCGTTATCTGGCTTATGTGGTGATTATTGAAGGTCGTCCCGTCATCGCTTTATATGATCGCATTACCGATCGTTCTGAGTTATTGAGTCAAAATTATCGCGGTTGGTTGCGAAATCCCCGTCTTAGTCCCGATGGTCGTTATCTTGTCTTTGAATCCGCTCGTCGGGGACAATGGGATGTGGAGGTTCTTGATCGCGGTCCGAATATCGAGTTAGATATTGCCGATGGCAGTCCCGTTGAAAATCCCAAACCGTGAAACGTTATTTTTTTATTAGTCTTGTTGCTGTAATTAGTTTGTTAACTGGATGTGCGGGTTATCCCAGTTTATTGTCTTTTCCTTTCGATCGAGGGGGGAGAAGTTTAAATAGTGCTGCTAGTGAATTAACTCCCTATCTTGCCTCTCGCTATCTCGTTTTTGCCTCCGATCGCAATGGTTCCCAAGCTATCTATCTTTTTGATGCCATCGATCGCCGTTTACTGCCTTTACCCGGCCTAAATTCTCTCGATCAGATCGCTTCTAGTCCTTCCATTAGTGAAGATGGTCGTTATATCGTTTTTACTGCTAGTCGTCAGGGAAAAACGACTATTTATCTGTACGATCGACAAACTGAACAGAGAAGGGAAATTGCTCCCGATCTCCTCGCGGAAGTACGCAATCCGATCATCAGTGCCGATGGTTCTAAAGTGGCTTTTGAAGCGGCAAAAAATGGGCAATGGGATATTATGATTTACGATCTATCTGGACGGGTATTAGTCAATGAAAATCAGTGATCATTAGACCTCTTGTAAAAATCAAAAATTGTTGTTAGGGTTAGGAGTCCGTAGCCAGTAGTCATACTAAATCCTGTTTAAAAAGTATAGGATAGTGGAAAGCTTTTCCAGCAAACCTTATCTTAAACCCATAGCTTTTAGTCGATGTTCTAGAAACTGTTTTCCCTGTTTTTCGCCGTCAGCGATCAGACGCTGGATATTGGCAGGAGAGCGATCGAGTTTACTTTCATAGTTGAGACTATTGGCTAATTCCGCCGACATTTCGATCATAGGAATATGATAATTCTGATCGGGATCTTCTGGGAAAGATTTAGGAATTTTTAATGGTTCTGTTAATCCGATCTCGCTCAAAAATTCCTCTTTAAAGGCTCCTTTGAGAAATAATTGATTGAGAAAGTCAATCTGATCGAGACCTTGAAATAGGGAAACATTGCCTTCTAATTCATTGCGGCGATCGGCAATATCATCGGATTGCACGGGGATCTTATCTCTGGAGGTGGGATTAATTTTAATTACCCAAATTTCATCGGGAATATTTTCGACTCCAACAAATTCACGGCGAATTAAAGAACGGATGGGGGGATTATCAGAAAATAGTCCATCCCAGTAGGCCATAGTTTCAATGGTGACAGCAGGAAAAATGTTAGGAACACAAGCAGAAGCTAGGATATGTTCAATTTTAACTGCTTCCTGGCGCGAGTTAAATTTACTTAATTTTCCTGTCAGGATATTACAGGCCCCCATTAATAAAATTGGTGGTTCTGGTTTAGCTCCCCAAGTGGCTAATTCCGAGAAATCAATATGCGCTCTTAGTAACTGATCAAAGTTGGTAAAGCGACTGCGTAAACCATAGGTAGCTATAGAAAATAAGGTTTTAGTAATCGGAGAGGAAGGACTGAGATTATACTGGGGAATTAATCCTTTGCTGGCTAATTCTAGAGCTTTAATAGCTGAGTCATTAAATAGTTGTTCTTGGGGAGTTCGAGCGCTATTATCTTCCCAAAAATCAATCATTCTTTTCCAAACGACGCTATCACCTTTTTTGAGAGCATACCAGGTGAAAAAGGCACAGATAGCACCCCCAGAAGTACCACTGAGACTGACAATATTAAAGTAATCTTGCACTTTATTGTCAAATAATGCTTTCAAGGCACCGGCAGTAAAAGCAGTTTGACTGCCACCCCCCTGACAAGCGATCGCGATTTTGGCTTTCATAAATATCCTTGTCTCCTGAATGGCTTCTATCTAAGTCCTAAGTAGGGAGGCACAATTATTTGTAGGATGGTTTAGCGGTAGCGTAAACTATGCGGGCGTTGGGTTTCATGCTTCAACCCAACCTACGTTCATCTTATATTTAATTCCACCCACCTACTTAGGGCTTTAATTTAAGGTTAATTGAAAACTTAGAATCGGATGCAAAAATATAGAAAATTTTCTGATTTTCATAGAGCGGCTCGGGAGATGTTGCTATCACTTCTAGAAAAGAACAGGGTTTCAAGGGAATTTTCTAGGTAATTAGCTGAAGCCATCAGCCTTCAGCTAGAGCAAGGCGATAATAACTAGAAAAATGGCTAATTAATCGGATAAATAAAAGCTGATGGCTGATAACTGATAACTGATAACTGATAACTGATAACTGATAACTGATAACTGATAACTGATAACTGATAACTGATAACTGATAACTGATAACTGATAACTGATAACTGATAACTGATAACTGATAACTGATAACTGATAAC